>DASXEF010000988.1:0-13682 GCA_036490255.1 Kofleriaceae bacterium | reverse complement strand
GAGGTCGGCAAGCTGATCCAGAACGTCGCGTACTCCAAGGTCAACATGACCTTGTCGGTCAAGCCGTTCGGATGCATGCCGAGCTCGTCGGTCTCCGACGGCATCCAGTCGTTCATCACCGAGCTCTATCCGCAGGGCATCTTCCTGCCGATCGAGACCAACGGTGACGGCGCGGTCAACGTGTACAGCCGCGTCCAGATGCAGCTGTTCAAGGCCAAGCAGCTCGCGCAGAAGGAAGTCGACAAGGCGCTCGCCGACGTCGGCATGACGATGGACGAAGTCCGCGCGTACGTGAAGAAGCACCCGTCGCTCGGCACCGCGTTCCATCGCGCGCCGCACAAGGCGGGCTCGACCGCGGCCGACCTCGTCTACGAAGTGGGCGCGCGCAAGAACCGGCTCCGCTACATGAAGGCGTCGCTGGTCAACACGATCCTGCGCAAGGACACGAAGAGCCACGACGACGCGCACAAGGCGCTGCTCGCGATCGCCAAGAAGGCGGCCGCGCGCACGTCGAAGAAGACGAGCGTCGTCACCGTCGCGCCCGAGGTCGATCCCGATGACGACCAGGCGCGTCCGCCGGTTCCGGCGGGTCGCAAGAGCCTGCGCGTCGTGAACTGATGTCGCTGCGCTCGGTGATCGATGTGGCGCGCTCGAAGGCGTTCGCGGTCGTCGAGCGCGCGCCGGGCAAGCTCGGCGAGCTCGCGCGCAAGACCAACGATGTGCTCGGCCGGCCACTCGCCGGCGAGCACGAGCTGGCCGATCGCGCCGCGTTTGCTGCGAAGCAAGGCGGGCCGGTCGCGGCACCGAAAGCGACGTCGCAAGCCGTCGCGCCGGTGATCGTCTATCACATGGACAAGACGCGTCGAGATGCGACGAAGCTCGTCGAGATCTTGGACGCGCACGAGATTCCGCACACGGTGACGAACATCCAAGAGGACGCCGCGGCGCAGTTCGCGGTGCGGCGCGATTCGAAGGGCCTGCGCCTGCCGGTCGTGTTCGTCGCCGGCGAGTGCATCGGCGGCCGCGAGCACCTGACGAACATGGCGACGACGGGCGAGCTCAAGAAGAAAGTCTTCGGCTAGGTACGCTGCGTGCAATTCGCAAGCAGCATGAAGTCGCTCGCCCTCGTGTTGCTGCTCGCCGGGTGCTCCAACGTCGACGCTCCGCCGCAGTTTCCGGCGAACCCGCCGCCGAACCCGTCGGGCGAGCCTCCGAACGAGGCCGTGGGGCCCGAGGCCGCGGGCGCGCCGATGGGCCCGACCGCGCCGGAGAGCACACCGAGCGCGCCGGATCCCGGGCCAACCGTCGTCGGCAACGCGCCGGCGAAGCCGCCCGAGCCGCCGATCGTCACCGACTCGATGCCGATCGATCCGACCAAGCCGATGCCGGCCGACACGCTCGGCACGAACGCGACGCTCGTCGTCGATCAGCCGTCGAGCGTCATGGTCGACGGCCGCGCCGACATCCTTTCGGCGGCACAAACCGCGGCCGACAAGACGCGCGGCGGCGTGATGCCGACGCAGCTCGCGCTCGCGACCAGCGGCGGCGTGGTGCGCGTGCGCGGCGTCTCCGGCAAGACGACGTGCGGCGGCAAGACCGCGCCGGCAGGACCCGACGACGCCGGCTGCTCGCGCCTGATCGGCGTGTTCGTCGGCGTCAAGACCGCGAAGCTGCGCCACGGCAGCGACGAGCTCGGCACCACGCCGACGCTGCACCCGAGGCTCGGCGAGACGTTCGTCGTCGGCGACGGCCTGACCGGCACGGGCACCGGTGACATCCAGACGATCGCGATTCCCAAAGGCGCGACGAAGCTGTATCTCGGCTATGCCGGTGATACGTACGGCAACAACGCAGGCGGCGTTTCGGCAATCGTCACGCAGCACGCGAAATGATAGGACACGGCGATGGACCGCAAGCAGGTAACTGAAAAAGTCGCAGCAGCGCTCAACCGCGCCGATGAAGTCGGCGGCGAAGTTCGCGACTACATCCAGGACAAGCTCGCGAACGATCCGCGCTACGTCAAAGCGCGGCGCGCGTGGGCGAAGCTGCGTGGCAAGTCGTTCGAGTCGAAGGCCGAAGTGACGGCGAAGGCGACCGCGGCTGAAGCCAAGCGTGCGGCCGTCGCCGCTCCGACGCCGGCTGCCAAGCCGAAGCTGGGCGCCGCGTTCGGCGATCCGTCGATCAAAGCGCAGATCTTCGGCAAGAAGAGCTGCCCGTGGACCGGTCGCGCGATCACGCTGCTCGAGCGCAACAAGGTCGACTTCGACAACGTCGATCTCGAGGAGCCCGAGCACGAGGCGAAGCTGCTGCACCTGATCAACGAGACCAAGCAGCAGACGGTGCCGTTCATCTATCTGCGCGGCCAGTTCGTCGGCGGCTTCAACGCGCTCGCCGAGATCGATCGGCTCGGTCAGCTCGAGTACGCGATGATGTCGACCGAAGAGCGCGCCAAGGTCCCCGCGCACGCGCGGTTCGAGATCGTGCCGCGGCCCGACACCGACGAAGTCGTGCCGGCCGAGCAAGCTCGCCCTGAGTAGCTCGTTTAGCTAGCGCAGCGCGCCGCGCGATCGACGCGACCCGGCCGACGCACGTGTTAGAGCGCCAGCAGCTCGGCCGTGATCGCGCGAATGCGCGGAATCCACGCCGGTCCGACGAGCGTCTCGACGTTCGCGGCGATCTCGGCGATGCGCGTGCGATCGCCGACCTCGCGCCGCGCGAACAAGATCGTCGACAAGAAGCCGTGCGCGTGCGCGACGTCGCGCTGGATGTTCGCGTCGGTGAGTTGGCGAATCGCAGCCGGCGCGACGAACGTGCTGTCGACGCGCGCGAGCGTTCGGAACATCGCGTCGACGTCGTTCAGCTTCGCGTAGATCAGCTCGGCCATGCGCTCCACGCAGCGCTCGGTCGCGAGCAGCGCACCGACTTGATACGCCTCGAAGGCGAGCGGCTCGCACTTCGGATCTGACCACCACGTGACGTCGTCGAGCCACTCGAGCACGATCGACTCGGCGCTCGATCGATCGCGCTCGACCAGCGCGCGTAACGCCACGACGCGCTCTTTCGGCTTGCGCGAATTATCTCGCGCCATCGCGAGAAGCTCCGCCGCCGACCGCTCCACCCACGTCCCCACGCTTGTACGTTAACACACGGACAAACGGCGACCGCTACATTTTCGGAGGGCTACCAGACGACCTGCGCCTGCAGCTTGAACGCGTTCTTGTCGGGCTCGGTCTCGAGCGGCACCTGGCCGGGACGGAGCTCGACCTTGTCGCCGTACCAGTAGCGCGAGTACTGGAGAAAAATTTCGCCCCAGTTTCCGAACGGGAACGCGAGCTTTGGCGACAGGACGTGGAACGCGTTCGACGAGTCGTAGACATCCATGATCACGCGGTCGTAACGCAGCGATGCACGAATGCGGTCGTGGAAGAACAGGTAGCTCGGCTCGGCGCCCCACTTGAAATAGAGCCGGCGATCGTAGTTGTCGAGCGGGTTGTTGTCGTCGACCTGCGGCGAGTGCACCCACGTGGCCATCGAGAACAAGCGCAGGCCGGCGAGGTCGGTCAACCGCAGCTTGATGTCGGCGCCGCCGACGACCATGTGGCCGGTGCCGTTGTCGCTCGACGTCGTGCCGAGAAAGTTCTCGGTGATGCCTTGGCCGCCGGTCGAGTGAAACACCTCGAGCACCGGCGCCAAGAAGATCGCGTTGACCATGTGGTAGTAGCCGAAGCCGAGATAGACGCTGCCAAGGTGCTTCGGCAGCGTGTACGTCGCGTCCGCGCCGGTGACGTACATCGATGCGTCTTGGATCGGCGAGAGCTGCGGCTTGTCGTGCGTCCACTCGTAGAGCAGATACGCGGCGACGTTGATCGGGCCGATCGGCGTGGGAATCGGCTCGGTCGCGGCCGCGTGAAACAGCGGCGTCGTGCCTTCGTTCTGCGTCAGCTCGGCTTGATGCATGCCGAGGCCGGCTTGCACGCGACCACCGCCGGGCAAGTCGTACGCGAGCTTCGCGCCGCCTTGATGCGTGCGGCCGAACAAGTACGTGTCGTACGGCTCGATGTAGCCGTAGCGATCCCAGAACACGCCGACCTGCGTGGTCAGCCCGGGCACGCCCAGGAAGTTGTGGCCGGTGACCGACGCCTGCGTGATGCCGAGCTGATCGGTGATGTCGGACTGCGCGTCGTCGGAGTACAGCGTGGAGAAGATCGCGAACTCGGCGGTGTAGTCGCCCTTCGTCGCCGAGAATCGCAGCTCGGACCAATCGGATTCGTACAGGCGCGTGTACGCGAAGCCCGACAGGTAGTAGTCGCTGTCGACGAGATACGGCTCGCGCGTGCCGGTGGTCGACAGCGGCATGCGCGCGTAGCCGTGGAACGCGAACTTGAAGCCGCCGACGTCGACGCCGCCGTTCGGCGACGCCGAATCCTGCGTCAGCGTGTTGGTCGTCGACGGCGCCTGCAGCGGCGCGGGTGTCGATGCCGGCTCGGTCGGCGGCGGCGGCTTGGGCTGCGGCGCTTCGGGCTCGCTCGGGATCTGATTCGGATCGCTCGAGCCGGCTTCTTGTGCGAGTGCGACGCGCGCCAGCGCGAGCAACGAGAGGACGACGATGCGCTTCATTTGCCGGCATCCGCGAGCAAGCGCTTGCACGCCGGCAGCTCGTCGGCGGTGAGAAACCCGCTATCGACGAGCAGCGGCTTCACGGTGTCGGGCGTGATCACCTCGACCGCGACGGCGGCGACCGGCACGTTGCTGCCGCCGAGCGAGATCGTCGTGTCGCCGCGCGGCACTTTGCCGTGCACGAGATCGTTCGCGACCTCGGCGGCGGTGCTCGCGAGCGGCTGGATGGCCTTGAGGATCTCGATCGTCTGCTTGCCCTGGCACACGAAGTTGACGTTCGCGGCATCGGCGTCCGCACCGGCGATGAACACGTGCGTGAGCCCGGCGGCTTGCACCGCCTGCACCGCGCCGCGCGCCATGCCGGAGTTGTTCGCGAGGATCGCGTCGATGTGGTTGCCCGAGCGCGTCAGCGCATCTTCGACGGTGCGCAGCGCTTGCTCCGGCGACCACGCGCTGTGGTTTTGCTGCAGCACGATCTCGACCGCACCCGTCGCGATGTACGGCGCGAGCGTGTCGGTGTAGCCGCGCGTGATCTCGGTGGCGACCGAGTGGCCGGCCTGGCCCGACAAGATCACGTACTTGCCCTTGAACTGCGTCGCTTCGAGCGCGGCCTTGGCCTGCAGCACGCCGACCTTGTAGCTGTCGTGCGAGACGTAATAATCGAGGTCCGGCGACACGATGGCGCGGTCGTACGCGATCACTTTGGCGCCGTGCTCGTGCGCGAGCCGCACGTAGCTCGACGCCGCTTGCGAATCGGTCGGTTGGATCACGAGGACCTTCGCGCCTTCGGTGAGCACGTCCTCGACCTGGCTGATCTGTTTTTGGTTGTCGCCGTCGGCGGCGAGCGTGACCGTATCGAGCCCGAGCTCGCCGGCGCGCGCCTCGAAGTAGCGCACGTCTTTCTGGTAGCGCTCTTCCTGCAGCGTCGACAGCAAGAACGCGACCTGCGGTCCGCCTTCGCGTTTGCACGCCGTGCCGAGGATGACGAGCGCGATGAGTACGATGCGCTTCACGGGCGCTTTCCTTTCGACAAGCCGACCGCGACGAGCAACACGAGGCCGGTGAAGATCAGCTGCAGATTCGAATCGACGCGGAGATGGTTCATGCCGTTCGCCAGCGTCGAGAACACGAGCGTGCCGAGCACGGTGCCGACGACCGTGCCGCGACCGCCGCCGAGCGCGGTGCCGCCGATCACGACGGCCGTCACGGCGTCGAGCTCGAGCAAGTTGCCCTGGCTGCCGGGCGTGACGCCGTTGACGCGCGCGGCGAGCATCACGCCGGCGAGCGCGGTCAGCACGCCGAGGATCACGAACGCGCCGAGCGTGGTCTTGCGAACGTCGATGCCGGAGAGCCGCGCGGCTTCGGGGTTGCCGCCGATCGCGTAGAGGTGGCGGCCGAACCGCGTGCGTCGCGTGACGAACACGCCGGCGACCGCGACGGCTGCGGCGATCACGACGAGCACCGGCATGCCGCGATCGCCGAACACGGCGAGCACGACGGCCGCGAGCGCGACCTGCACGGCGATGCGCAGCGCGACCACGCGCGAGGTCAGCGGCGCGAGTGCGAGCTGTTTGCGGCGGCGCGCGTCGCGCAGCGTGAGCGCGATGCCGAGCGCGACCACGGCGAGCACGGCGGCATACGTCGCGCCGCACGAGATCGAGCCGGCGAGCGATTCGAAGCCGGCCGACATCGGCGAGAGACCCTTGGCGCCCGAGAGCACGAGTGCGCCGCCGCGATACGCCTTGAAGCCGGCGAGCGTGACGATGAACGACGGCACGCCGATCCAACCGGTCCACAGCCCGTGCCACGCGCCGAGCAATGCGCCGACGCCGAGTGCCGCCAAGATCGCGATCGGTGCCGAGGCGCCGCAGTGCAGCTGTAGCATCGCCGCGACGGTGCCGGTCAGCGCGACGCCGGCGCCGACCGACAGATCGATGCCGCGGATGAGAATCACGAGCGTCATGCCGACGCTGATCACGAGCAGCACGGCGCTCTGCACGAGCAGCGTCGCCAGGTTCGCCTGGGTCAAGAACACGCCGCGCGTGCCGGGAATCGCCGCGAGCACGAGCCACAGGCCGGCGAGCACGGCGGCGAGCCATAGCGTGCCGGTGTCGCCCGCGCGCCGCGGCGTGTGCGCACTACGCTCGAGCTTCATGACCGGCTTTCTTGGTCACCGACACGGCGAGCTGCATGATCGCGAGCGGGTTGATGTCGCTACCGGCGAGCGTGCCGGCGAGCTTGCCTTCGCGCAGCACGAGCACGCGATCGGCGAGGCGCACGAGCTCGGGCAGATCCGACGACGCGATCACGACCGCGTGGCCGCGTCCCGTCAGCTCTTCGACGAGCGCGTAGATCTCGGCCTTGGCGCCGACGTCCACGCCGCGGGTCGGCTCGTCGAGCAAGAGCACGCGCGGCTCGAGGTCCAACCACTTGCCGATCACGATCTTCTGCTGCGTGCCGCCCGACAGCGTCGCGACCTCGGCGCCGAGATCCGGCACTTTGATCGACATGTCGCGCACGCGCGTCAGCGCCGCATGCTCGGCGCGCGCCGCATCGACGACGCCGAGCCGCGACAGCCGCGCCAGCGACGACAGCGCCAAATTATCGCCGGCCGAGAGCTCGAGCACGAGGCCCATCGCCTTGCGATCCTCGGGCACGTACGCGATGCCGGCGGCGATCGCATCGCGCGGCTCGCGGATGGTGACGCGCGTGCCGTCGATCGTGACGGTCCCGGTGAAGCCCGCGCGCGCCGTGCCGAACAGCGCCGACAACGCGGCGGTGCGGCCCGAGCCCATCGCGCCCGCGAGCGCGACGACCTCGCCGGCGGCGACCTCGAACGACAGATCATCGACGACCATCACGCCGGGTCGCGACGGATGCGCGACGCGCAGGTGCTCGACCGTCAACACGGCGTTGCCGCGCGAGCGCGCGGGTTTTGCGTCGTGAATCGCATCGCCGGTCATCAGCGGCACGAGATCGACATCGGGCGCGACGATGGCAACGAGCTCGCCGTCGCGCAGCACGGCGACGCGATCGCACAACGCGGCGATCTCCTCGAGCCGATGCGAGATGTAGACGAACGACGCGCCCTCGGCCTTGCGCGCGCGCACGAGCGCGAACAGCGCGGCGACTTCGCCGTCGGTGAGCGCCGCGGTCGGCTCGTCGAGCACGATCACGCTCGCGCGATCGGCGAGCGCGCGGGCGATCTCGAGCATCTGCTGCACGCCGACGCCGAGCTCGCCGACCGGCGTCTGCAGATCTACATCGAGGCCGACGACCGCGAGCAACGCGCGCGCGTCGGCTTCGAGCTGCTCGCGATCGAGCAGGCCGAACCGCGCCGGCTCGCGACCGAGCATGAGGTTCTCGGCGACCGAGAGCTCGGGCACGAGCGCGAGCTCTTGATGCACGACCGCGACGCCCGCGCGCCGCGCCTCGAGCGTGCTCGCGAAGTGCGCGGGCTTGCCGGCGACGACGAGCTCGCCCTTGAAGCTGCCGTGCGGATACACGCCGGCGAGGATCTTGATCAGCGTCGACTTGCCCGCGCCGTTCTCGCCGACGAGGCCGAGCACTTCGCCGTCGGCGATGTCGAGCGAGACGTCGTGCAGCGCGCGCACGCCGGGGAACGTCTTGCCGATCGCTTTGAGCTGCGCCTTCACGAGCTACCTGCGCCGCTTCCGCAGCACGATCACGCCGGCGATCGCGAGCAACACGGCCGTCGGACCCGAGCCGGGACCGCCGTTGCACGCGCACGCGATGCCGGTGCGGCTCTCGCCGTCGCTGCCGCCACCACCGCCGCCGCCGCCACCACCGCCGCCGACACCGGCGTCGGGCTCGTTCGCGGTCGTGTACTGGCCGCAATCGGTGTGCTCGTACGCGCCGGCGCGATCGAGCAGCGTCATCTGATACGCGCCCGCGCCGTAGCCGACCATCGGAATCGAGCCGGTGTACGCGCCGATCGCGCCGCTCGACGACACGGTGTTGTAGAGCTCGGGCAAGAGGTTGTAGTTCACGCCGGCCTGGCTCGTGACCCAATCGAGTAGCTGATCGGCCTTGCCGGTGTTGCCGTTGCGCCGGAACGCGTCGCTCGCGCGCAGATCGATCAAGATCCACTCGTCGGTGTCGTACTCGTCGGTCGAGCCTTCGAGCCGCTTGTAGCCGCCGGCCGGCGTGACGAGATACGACAGGCCGTTGAGCGTCGACGACGACGTCGCGCTCGACGGATCCAAGTCTGCGAACGTGATCGACTCGACCGTCGAGCCGTCGTGATAGTTCGTGCCGCCGGCGAGCTCTTCGACCGAGCCGGCGAGCACTTGCTCGTGATCGCTGAACGCGCCGGGGATCGCCGCCATCATCTTCTGCGCGATGCCCTGATAGCGCGTGACGTCGTCCATCTGGCCGGCGTTGAGCGCGAGGCTCGCCATGTCGCAGAAGCCGCGCGCGGCGGCCGCCGTCGTGTACAGCCAGTGCTGGCGGTTCGCCCAGTGGACTTCCCAGATCGACGTATCGGCGACGGGAATGCCCGAAGGCTCGAGGTTCGCGGCGAGCGGCTCGGCGATGCCGTTCTTGATCTCGTCGTAGACCGTCGTGCCTTTTTCGGTGGTCTCGGTCAGCCAGCCGGTGTCGCCGCTGGCGTCGAGATATTGCCGCGCGGCCCACATGTACAGGCCCCAGCCGTCGATCTCGACGTTGCGCGTCGGCTGGCCCGAGAAGTCGGATTCCTCGAGGCCGTCGCCGAAGTAGCGCACGACGCTGATCTGATAGTTGACGTTGTTGAGGTAGCTGCCGAACTGATCGGCGTCGGCGTTCAAGAAGAAGTTCAGCGAATCTTTCGCCTGCTGATAGTGACCGGTGCGCGCGAGCGCGACGGTCGCGTAGGTTCCATCGCGAACCCAGCCGGTGTGCCACTCGCCCGGCGGCAAGCTCGCGAGCATCATTCCGTAGTTCTTCGCGCGCGGGCTGTCGGCGTACGGCTCCAAGATCTGGCCCATGCGCAGCGTCGCTTCGGCTTGGCGCCACGTCGCGGTCTCGGTATCGGATAAGCCCATCGGCGGCGCCGTGCGATACGCGTCCCACTCGGCGAGCACGTCGCTGTACAGCTTGTCGGCGGTGCGACCGGCGAGATACGTCGTCCACGCGGCTTCGGCATTCGCGGGATTGCCGCTGCCGTCGAACAACACGGCGACGCCCCACCACGCGATCGCGCCGGGCTGCAGCGTGCCGAAGCTCTTCTGGTACGCCTGGACTTGATCCGTTCCGCTGCAGCTCGTCGCCGCGGTCAGCATGCCGCCGCCTTGGACGGTCGCGTAGTTCGTCGTGCCGCAGTTCGACACGTCGGCGCCGCCGATCGGCGAGTAGATCATCACGCCGCCGCCCGGACCGGTCTCGGTCGCGTTCGAGCCGTCGTAGTTGATCGATTCACCGTCGGCGCCCGGCGTATCCGGGTTCGTCGCGGTGCCCATGTGAAAGTTGTGAATCGAGTAGCCGGTGACCGCGATCGGCGAGCCGCTCGTGTTCGTGACCTTGAGGATCATCACCATCGCGTTGCCGGCGTAGCCGTACGGCGCGACGAAGAACGACTCGGTATCGACGCCGTTGTAGGGAAACTCGGAGCGGATGACGTTGGTCTGGTTGACGTAGCCGGTCTGGCCGGGCGTCACGCCTTCGAGCCAGGTCTGCGACGTGCCGGCGCGGATGCCGAAATAGGTGTCGTAGGCGAGGTTGCGCCGGATGATCCCTTCGGCATCGGGATCGGTCGGATTCGCATGCAGGTAGCGATACGGGTGCTCGAGGTACTGCTTGATCGCGTTCGCGCTCGCGTCGAAGACCTGGAACCCGAACCCGTTGCCGGTCACCAGGTACTGGAACGACGGCACCGGATCGACCGCGTGCGCCGGGGTGGCGATCGCCGCGACCAGGGCGAGGGCGGGGACAACTCGGCGCAGCGTCGACACGGGCGCGCCCCTTCGCACGATCCGTGCCTCGAGAAACGCCGTGTTATTCAGCCGTGGTAGCCGGGCTCAGTTGCGAAACGAAACGCGGCGACGCTGCGATTCGAAACGCGCTCGCGGTGATCGCGCTGGCTCGTCGAGGAGATGGCGTGGCACGTGGCTTGAACTCAGCTCGCCGCCGATGCGCCTCGCCGCGTTCGCCCCGTTGTTACTCGCCTGCTCGCCGCCCGGCTATCACTCCGGTTCGGGCACGAGCGCCGATGCGCCGGTCGCCTCGGTCGACGCCGCCGGCTCGGCGATCGCCGCGGGCAGCGACGCGATGACGGCCGGCTCGGGTTGCAGCCAGACGTTCCAGCTCTACGGCTACGGCGGCAGCACGTCGGTCTGGGTCAGCGGCGACTTCGTGCAGTGGGCGACGAATCCCGGCTCCGGCGCGCTGGCGATGACGCTCGGCTCCGACGGTGGCTGGTCGGTCGAGCATCCGTTCACGGCCGGCACGTATCAGTACAAGTTCATCGTCAACGGCTCGACGTGGATCGCGGATCCCGACGACGCGAACGTCGTCGACGACGGCGAGGGCGGCTACAACAGCGTCTACGTCTGCAACTGACGCGCTACTGCACTTCGCAGTAGCCGTAGTTGCACGCCGGGCGCGTGCTCGGGCATTGCGGAAGATCCGCGCCACACGTCGCGCACTCCGATGGCAGCGTGCTGCCGGTCGTCGCGTCGAAGTAGCAGCTGCAACCGAACGGCGGTTGATAGACGGAGAGCGCACCGACCTCCGCCGTGTGCGAGACCTGCATCGCGCACGTCGGCGTGAAGCCGGACTGGATGATCGCGGTGACGAGCGTCTGATCGAGCTTGGGCACGGTGAACTGCGTGACCAGCGCCGCTGCGGCCTGCGACGGCTGGCCGCCGCTCACAGAAGCGAGCAAGTGGATCTGGCCCCAGATCGGATAGTGGCCGTCGCGCACGTTCATCTTGTCGAGCGAGGTCGAGCTCGAGTCGGGGAGGTAGCCGTAGATCTGGCCCTGCTGCTGGAACGCGAGCACGGTCAGGTTCGCGCGACTGCGGTCGGCGAAGTCGTTCGACAGCACGCCGATCGCGGACTCCGCGTTCGCCGGCGGCGTCGCTTCCATCGACTCGACGAGGTTTCCCGCGCTCAACCGATCGAAGCCCCACCACGCGGTCGGCATGGTCGCGATCTCTTTCGACGGCAGCTGGATCGTGCCGGTACCGGAGCTGCGGACGAAGTAATAGAGCGGCACGTTCCACGGCATCACGACGCTGTTGCCGCCGGCGGCGAATACGAGATGTGCAGCCTCGGCGCTGATCGACCGCTGGGTCGAGCCCGACGGCACGACGAACGTGATCGCCTGCACCGGCCCGGTGTAGTCGGCGATCGACGAGCTCGTGTACGTCGTGCTGCACGTGGACGGATAGACGTCGGACTCGCCGACGTCGACCGGCTCGCCCGCCGAGCCGAGCGAGCAGAACTGCTGGTTGCCGCTGGTGTCGTAATAGAACGCGTAGCTGTTCGCGACGTCGAGCAGGATACTCGCGCTGCCACCGACGTAGATCGACGCGGCACCTGCACACGACGTCTGCGGATCGAACACGGCGACGTACGACGGGCTCTGCGCGTAGAGCAGCGGCTGCACCGCTTTGACGAGCGGCGGCAGGTTCGTCGACCCGGTGATGTACATGACGTTGGTCGCGATGCCCATCGACGGCAGGTCCGAACACAGGATCGTCGGCGTCGGCTCCGGGTTTTGTGGCGCGGCCACCTTGCCGGAGTTCGCCGACCCGGGCGCGGACCCCACGCTCATCGCATTCGACAGCGACGTCGCATCGCAGAGCTGGAGGTTCTTGCAGTTGTCGTACTGGAACGTCTGCGACACCGTGCACTGGTCCGCGAAGTCGCTACCGTCCGACGGCGTGCCGAAGAAACAGCCCGGAGGTCCCAACCCGGAGTCGACGCACACGCCTTGTTGACAGTACGGATGCCCGCCGAAGTGCTCGCAGTCGGAGTCCGTCGAGCATTGGGTCTCGCCCTTGTCGACGATGAGCGAGCAGCCGGCGAGGGCGCCGCAGGCGAACGAGAGTGCAAACGCTAATCGAGCCATAGTTAGAACCGTCCCGCGACGAACGCGCCGCCTGGTGCCACGCCGAACGACAGCTTCTCGTTCGCGACCGCGCGGTGATGGCTGATCGTGAAGTAGACCGCGAGGCCGGCCGAGACCAGCGTCGCGGCGGCGAACGCGTCGGTCAGCGCCGCCGCGGTCGTGACCTTCGAGCGTTGCGAATCGAGATCCGACTTCGAGGTCGGAAACGTGTTGCGCATGTCCGACAGCGTGCTCGCGTCGGAGAGCGCGATGATGCCGGTGACCGTCGCGGCGACGCCGAACACGCCGGTCAGCGTCCACGCGGTGACCATCGGCGCGCGGCTCGGTGGTCCGGCCGGCTCGGTCGGTTGTTGCGGACTGCCGGGATTCGTCGGACCGCCGGGCGCGACGAGGTCGTTGTCGACCGCGACCGTGACGTCTTGCTGGCCCGCGATGTCGACCACGCGCGACTCGGGCTCGTGACCGGTGACATGCACGGTGACTTGATGGCGGCCGGTGTTCACCGTCGTCGGCTCGGGCAGCGGCGCGAAGCCGACGCGAATGTCGTCGACGAGCACTTCGGCGCCCGCGGCGGTCTGCACGACGATGCGACCGACGCGATGCGACAGCTTGTCGAGCTCGCCTTGGACCTGGCCGACGCGCGCCGGCGGCACGTCGGAGGCGCCTTCGCGCAGGTAGCGGCGATACGCGACGAGCGCGCCCGCGTAATCCTGCAGCTCCATGTCGACCTGGCCGATGTTGTAGAGAATCTTGTACGACGGCGCGAGCTCGTACGCGCGCTGGAACTCGACGAGCGCGCCGCGAAAGTTGTTCTCGTCGTAGAGATCGGTGCCGCTCTTGAAGTGAGCTTTGGCCTCGTCGATCTTCGAATCGGCCATCGCGAGCGGCGATGCCAGCACGACGAGCGCAAACGCGAGTCGTTTTACTTCTTCCATGGGTTGTCCCGATCGATGGGGGTCTTCTTGGAGTCGTCGTAGACGTTGCCGTCGAT
>DASXEF010000981.1:0-10225 GCA_036490255.1 Kofleriaceae bacterium | reverse complement strand
GGTCCCGACCGCGGTGAAGCCGTGCGTCTGACCGGCGATCCGGTTTCGTTCGGCTCGGGACCGCAGTGCAGCTTGGTGCTCACCGACAAGACCGTTTCGCGCAAGCACCTCGAAGCGCAGCTCGTCAACGACGAGGTCGTGATGATCGACTGCGGCTCGACGAACGGCACGTTCATCCAGGGCTCGCGGTTCGAAAAGATCACGATCGGTTTCGGCACCGAGGTGAAGCTCGGCCGCACCGTCATCAAGTTTCTGCCCGACGAAGAGATCGTCGAGCCCGAGCCGAGCGCGCAGGCATCGTTCGGTCAGATCGTCGGCGGCGACACCAAGGTTCGCCAGATGTTCACGCTGCTCGAGGACGTCGCCGCGACGAACGCGACGGTGCTCGTCGAAGGCGAGACCGGCACCGGCAAAGAGCTCATCGCCGAAGAGATCCACAACCACTCGCCGCGCAAAGACGGCCCGTTCGTGGTGTTCGATTGCGGCAGCGTTCCACGCGAGCTGATCGAGTCGATGCTGTTCGGTCACGTCAAGGGCAGCTTTACCGGCGCGATCACCGATCGCCGCGGCGCGTTCGCCGAAGCGCACGGCGGCACGATCTTCCTCGACGAGATCGGCGAGATGGCCCTCGATCTCCAGCCGTCGCTGCTCCGCGTGCTCGACAAACGCGCGGTGCGCAAAGTCGGCTCGAACACGTACGAGAAGATCGACGTGCGCGTGATCGCCGCGACGAACCGCGATCTCCGTGCGGAAGTCGCGAAGAAGGCGTTTCGCGAGGATCTCTATTATCGCCTCGCGGTGATCCGCGTCAGCGTGCCGCCGTTGCGCGAGCGCGGCACCGACATTCCACTGCTCATCCAGCACTTCGTGCACTCGTTCGGGCCCAACCTCAACGTCACGCCCGAAGATATGGCGCGGCTCGTCCGTCACAGCTGGCCGGGCAACGTTCGCGAGCTGCGCAACGTGATCGAGCGCGCGTGCTTGCTGGCGCGCGGCACGACGATCAACCTCGAAGACGCGCTGACGTCGGATACTGCGCCCAGCCTCGGCATTCGCACCGACCTGCCGTTCAAAGAAGCGAAGGGTCAGCTCGTCGAGATGTTCGAGCGCGAGTACATCGAAGACTTGATGCGCCGGCACAAGATGAACTTGTCGGCGGCGGCGCGCGAAGCGCAGATCGATCGCAAGCACCTGCGCGAGCTGATCCGCAAGTACGGCTTGGATCCGCGTCACAAGCTCGGCGACAGTGAACCGCCGCCCGACGACGAAGCCGATTAGTTACTCGATTCGCACGCGATACGACAGGCGCGTATCGGTCACCGTGATGTCCCATTTGCGGCGCGTCTCGGTGACCACGTCGTAAACCTCGACGGTGTGCGGGCCCGTCGTGCAGTCGATGCGCTCGGTCGGGCACGTCATGCCGGTCGCTTTACCGTCGACGTAGACGTAGTAGCGATCCTTGTCTTTGCACTTGATGACCTTGATACCGGCTGGGCCGCCCGGCGGCGTGATCTGCGTCAGCGGAATCGAGAACGAGCCGTGGCCGTCGACTTCGGCGACGTAGAGATCGTGGCTCGCCAGGAGCAATGCCATCGTGTGGCGATCGGACGTTCCACCGAGCTTCACCGGCGTGACGCCTTGATCGGCGCCGTCGATGAAGACGCGCGCACCGGGCGGTGTCGACGTGATCTGCAGCGCGTCGCTCGTCGGCGTGCCGGCGGACTTCGCGGCGGATCCGGAACCAGTCGCGGTAGCGACGACGGTCGCGGATCCGGAACCCGTCGCGGCGGATCCAGAGCCCGTGGCGGCGACGACAACAGCGGCATCCGGCGTCGGCGTCGCGATCTTTGCAACGCCGGCATCGGGCTTCACGGCCGGCTTCGTGATCGGCTTCGCGACGACGGGCGTCGTGTCGTCGCTGCGCGTGAGCTGCCACGCCGCGACACCGCCGCCGGCGGCGACGATCGCGACGACGGCGATCACCGGCCAGCGCTTGCGCGTCGCTTGGCTCGGCAGCTTGAACGATGGCGAGTGCGTCGGGCCGATGCCGGGCGTCGTGCTCTGCACCGGCGCGTACGGTGGCGCGAGCGCGTTCGTCGCGAGCGGCGGGATCGGCGCGATCGGGCCGGTCTTCGTCGATGACACGCCGATGATCGTCGGCGCGAGCTGCAGCGGCGGCACCAGGCTCGGCGGCGACGGGCTCGGCATCCGCGGCGTCAGCGCCGGCGAGTTGCGCGCGGTCGGCGGCTCGCCTTCGACCTCGGTATCGCGCGGCTCGGAGCGGCGGCGCGGCATCGGCGACGGTCCTTCGCGACGCGTCGACAGGCCGCCGCTATCTTCGTTCGGCAGCGTCATCGGCGCGGCCGGTGGCGTCGGCCGGCGCGGTTGCGGCGGCGGCGCTTCGGGCGCCAACCCGACCGGCTTGCCGACGGCTTCGAGCGACATCGCGACGAGCGGATCGTTCGCGTACGGACTGTCGCTCGTCATCCGCTTGAGATCGGCGACGAGCTCCGGCGGCATCTCGCCCGTCGGTAGATCGCGCGAATCCGGCGGCCGATGCTCGGGGAGATCCGGATCCGAGCCGCGGATCACTTGGATCGACGGCGACGTCTCGGTCGGCTCGAGCGGGCGCGGCGGCGACGCGAGCACGTCGATCGAATCGAGCAGCGGATCGTCCTCGGCAATGATCTGGTACGGCGCGGTCGCCGGCTCGTCGGCTTTCTGCGCGAGATCGAGCTGCGCGAGCTTGTTTTGATCGAACGCGGCGTGGGTCGCCGTCGTCGCGCCGTGCTCGTCGGTCGGCGAGAGCACGGTCATCGCGGGTGACGGCGGCGGCACCGGGCCTCGCAACGCCGGCGAGATTTTCGGAATCTCGATCGTGCCCTTCGTGCCGGGCGCCGGCTTCGGGATCGTCGGCACCGCGACCGGTGGGCGACTGTTGATCGATGGGATCGGCAGCTTCGCCGGCGGCACGCCGAGCATCGTCTTCGAGCCGACCGGCGGAATCGCGGGTGGACCGAGCGACGGCTGCGGCACGCCGACGCCTTGCGGCACTGGAATCGGCGGCGTCAGGCCGGGCACCGTCGTCGTCAGCGGCTGCCTCGGCAGCTCGGGCATCGTCGCCGACGACGCGGGCTCGCGCGCCGATTCCATGCCCGGCCTCGTGCGCGGGCCGATCAACGGCGACGGCCGCGGCACCGGCGCATCGGGCCGTACGAATTGATTCGTCGCGAGCCCGTCGTCGGCGGCGTACGACGGCGCGAGCGGCGGCGGCGACGCGATGATCGGCGGCGACGGCGCGATCATGTTGAGCGCGACCATCCCCGACAAGTTGCCGTCGTTCATCGCGGCGTGGCGATCGAGCGTCGCCTTGACCTGCGCGCCGACTTCTTTGCGCGTACCGGGCACCGGCGCGACACGCAGCGCCGCATCGAGCGCGTCGGCGAACGCGCGTGCGTCGGGAAACCGCTCGAACTGCGAGCGCGCGAGGCAACGCGTCAGCACGCGCACGATCGGTCGCGGCAGCGGCGGATCCGCCGGCGGACCGGCGAGGATCGCGTGCGCGAGTGCTTGCGGCGTATCACCGTAAAATGCGCGCTGACCGGTGACGAGCTCGTACGCGATCACGCCGAGCACGTAGACATCGGTCGCCGCGCTGGTCGCTTCGCCGACGAGCTGTTCGGGCGCGATATAGCCGATGCGATTGGCGAGCCGCGGTGACTCGACCGGATGCTGCGGCATCGTCGATGCGAGGATGCCGAAGTCGGTGACCTTGACGTCGCCTTCGACGGTCACGATCATGTTGCTCGGCGTGAGCCCCAAGTGCGAGAGCCCGCGACCGTGGGCATAGCCGACCGCGCGCGCGACTTGCGAGATCAGCGCGAGCGAGCCGCCCGGTGGCAACCCGCTGCCCGCGAGCTTCGATTCGGCGACGAGCCGCGTCGCATCGAGCCCGGCGACAAGCTCGACCGCGGTGAACGTCTGGCCCTGCGCGACGCCGAACTCCGACATCCGCGCGATCCGTGGATGCTCGAGGCTGCCGTACGACCGCGCGGCCGCCGACAGCGCCTGTGCCGTCGTCGGCGATGCGGTCAGCTCCGGGTGAAACCGCTTGATCGCGAACTGGCGCTCGAAGCCGGCGACGCCGAAAACCTTAGCGCGCCACACGGATCCGTTCGGCCCTCCGCCGATCGGTTCGAGTAGCTGGTATCGGCCGATGCGCTCCGACGAGTCCGGCACCCGCAACGACTCTACCCGATGATGCTGCGATGACGCGATGCGTTGCGGTCGCGAACTTGCTCTCGGCTACGAAGGCTGGCAGCTAGAGATATGGCTCGCCGCAAAGCGACTCCGGATCGAAGCTTCATGGTGCGTGCGCCGATCGTCGCGCCGGCACGTCGCACGCGCGATGACGGCGGCAGCGACGACGAGCCAGACGCGAAGCCGGCAGAACAGCCGGCCGGCGGCGAAAAGAAGCAAGACGAGACCGCGCCGCTGCCGATGAAACCCGGCGATGCGAAGAAAGCCGACGCACCGGCCAAGCCCGACGACGCGGCGCCCGTCGAGGTGCCGCGCGCGAAGACCGAAACGATCGCGATGCCGAACGCCGAATTCGGTCGTCCGCCCGATATGCCGCAGACGGTCGCGCCGCCGCCGCTCGCGCAGATCGGCGCCGTCGAGAACCCGACGCACATGCCGGGTCCGAAAGACATTCCGAGCGGCGAGCCGAGCGATCCGGCGCCGGCGCCGGGCCTGGTGCCGCGCGGCGATTCGCGCTCGCTTCGTCACGGCAACGCGTTCGCGCTGGTCTATCGGATCAGCACGTACGTGATCAGTCGGTTCGGCAGCGTCGGTCAGCGCGGCCAATGGCGGGTGGTCGAATACCCCACCTCGTCGTTCGCCGGCACCGCGTACGCCAAAGAGTGCTCGCGATTCGTCTCCGAGGGCTTCTCGGACTATCGTGAGTGAAGTGGCAGACGGCGACGAGAAGCGCGGCAAAGCGCTGGCGCTGCGATCCTCGTGGCTCGTGCGCTGGGCGCTCGAAGCGCCGAGTCGCTGGCTCGGCCGCAAGAGCATCATCGGCCAAGACATCTCGGGCGGCGCCGACGGCCTGAGCTACCTGCGCCACCTCGCGCGCGGCAATCGGCTGCGCCGCCGCGACGCCTTCGGCGATGCCGCGCCGGAGACGCCGCCGGTGCTGCTCATCCACGGCTTTCTCGGCACGCGCGGCTCGATGTACATGCTCGAGCGCCGACTCGTCGACGACGGCTTCGTCGTCGTGAGCTTCAACATCGGCACGCTCAACGTCCGCGACATCCGGCGATCGGCGTTCATGATCCATCGCAAGATCGAGCGGATTCTTGCTCAAACCCCGTCGCAGAAGATCGACATCATCGGCCACTCGATGGGCGGCCTGATCGGCCTGTACTACGTCAAGAAACTCGGCGGCGCCCCGCGCGTGCGCAAGTTGGTCATGATGGGCACGCCGGTCCGCGGCACCTGGACGGCGCTCGCCGGCGTGGTCACGCTCGGCCTGTGGTCGACGTCGTCGTGGCAGCTGCTGCCGCGCAGCCGGTTTCTCGACGAGCTCGCGCAAGGCCCGCTGCCGCCCGGGGTCGAGGTCTCGACGATCGCCGCCGCCCGCGATTGGGTCGTGCCGCTGCAAACCACGCGGCTCGCGGGCGCGAATGCGGTCACCGTACCGCTCGGTCACTCGAGCCTGGTCGTTTCGGAAGAAGTCTATCGCCGGGTCGTCAATACCTTGCGGCCACCACGCGATTCGTCGCCGGAAGACGTCCCGGCAACTGATTGAGGTGGTTTGCTTGCGCGGGCATCGCGTTGGGCACTAGAATTTTCTAGTCCTTGCGCCAATGAACGACCGTCCTCGCTTCGCGCTGCGCTTCATCTCGGGCAAGTACCAGGGAGGCGAGTTCCCGCTTCGGATGAATCGGGAAATCATCATCGGTCGATCCAGCGACCTCGACATGGTGCTGGTCGAAGACATGGTGTCGCGTCGCCACGCGAAGATCAGCTCGACCGACGCCGAGGTCTACATCCAGGACATGGGCTCGACGAACGGCACGTTCGTCAACGGCGAGAAGATCGCCGGCCGCGCGCTGCTCCACGAGGGCGATCGCATCCTGGTCGGCACGTCGATCATCAAGGTCGTCGGCGTCGAAGGCTCGGTCGCCCAGCAGAGCGAAGCCGAGGCACGCCGCCGCCTCGAGGCCGGCGCACAACAGCGCCAGGCCACGCAGGGCCGGCCGATGTCGGGCGTGATCGAAGAGATCCCACTGCCCGACTTGCTCCAGCTGCTGTCGACGAGCCGAAAGTCCGGCGTGCTGTCGATCAACAACGGCGTCAGCATCGGCAAGATCTACCTGCGTAAGGGCCAGATCTACTTCGCGACGATCAACGACGACTTCGCGGTCAGCCCGCAAAAAGCGATCTACCGCATGCTCACCTGGGCGACGGGCACGTTCGAGCTCGAGCCCGGCGGCGAGATGCAGGTGATGGAAGAGATCCAAGAATCCGCCGAGGCGCTGCTGATGGAAGGCGTGCGCCAGCTCGACGAGTTCCAGAACCTCAAGAAGCAGCTGCCGCCGCTCGGCTCTCCTCTGGCCGTGCCGACGCCGCTCGCCGGCAAGCTCCGCGACCTGTCGCCGTCGGAGCTCGACACGTTCCAGCTCGTGCTCGATCACGGCCAACTGCAGAAGGTCCTCGACAATTTCCCGGGGACCGACCTCGACGCAGCGCAGAACATCATCGGCCTGATGAAGCGCGAGTTCGTCGTCGTCCCGTAACGCGCTAGACTTGGATCGTGCCGCCCGCACAGGTTCGGGTCGAAACGATCGAGGATGTGGATCGGCTGCGATCGCCGTATCGCGGTCTGTGCACGAACCGCACGCGGCTTCGCCTCACGGTTTCGATCGAGCCGCGCGGCATGTTGCCCTGCGAGGTCACGATCGACGTCGACGACGCGATCGTCGAGGTCTGCGACCACCGCGGGTGTTTTTCGGTGTCGCGGATCGAGCAGCTGTTCGTCGTCGAGCGCCAGCCGCCGGCGTGGCGATTCTTGACGTGGTTCGGCGTGTTCGCGCGGCGTCACGGCCGGGGCGATCGGCTCCTGCTCGAGACGCCCGACGGGCGCAGTGCGCGCTTCGTCGAGCGCGTGATCGAAGAGCGGCTCGGTCTGCGCGACGAGCCCGTGCGAGGCGAAGCCCGCGTCGCGTTCTGATCGTGGTACGACGATCGCGTGAGCGAGTCCAAGATCCGGGAGGCGGCGTCGGTGATCTTGCTGCGTTCGGCGGCAAGCGGGTTCGAGGTGTTCTTGCTCCGCAGGCATCGTGGCGCGAGCTTCATGGCGAGCTCGTACGTGTTTCCGGGCGGTGCCACAGAAGCCAATGAAGACGCGCGCACGGCCGCGGCGCGCGAGCTGTTCGAAGAAGCCGGCGTGTTGCTCGCAAAAGACTCGGCCGAATCCGCCGCCGCGACGCTCGAGCTGGTGTCGCAAGAACGCATGCGCACGCGGATCTTGGCCGGCACGCCGGCCGAGGCCGTGCTGAAGCTGTCGGGGCTCGCGTGGTCGACCGAAGTGCTCGTGCCGTGGTCGCACTGGATCACGCCGTCGATCGAGCCGAAGCGATTTTCGGCGCGGTTCTTCGTCACCGAGATGCCGTCGGGTCAGGTGCCGCAGTTCGACGCGACCGAGACCGTCGATCAAGTGTGGGTCACGCCCGACGACGCGCTCGCGCGGAGCAAAGATCTCGCGTTGCCGCCGCCGCAGGTGCGCACGTTCTGGGAGCTCGCGAAGTACAAGACGGTCGACGAGGTGATCGCCGCGGCGAAGAAGCGCGCCGACGAGCCACACCCGATCATGCCGCGGCTGTCGCCGACGAACGGCGGGCCGTGCCTGCTGCTGCCGTGGGATCCCGATTACACGATCACGGGTACGGGCGAAGCGACGCCGCTCGCCTACGTACCGAGCTGGGCGATCGGGCCGAGTCGCTTCTACATGCAAGACGGCACGTGGAAGCACGTGGTCGCGCCGAAGGTCTAGATGCAACGTCGATCAGACGAGCGCGAAGCGCCGGCCAAAAACGAGCGAGCACATCGCGAGTCGAGGCGCACGATGATCGACCAGAGGCAGATCGGGCTCGGGCTCCAGCCTGTCGGCTCGGGCTCGAGCAGCGAGCGGCATCGGGCCTAGATGCACCTCTACGCCGGCGCGATGCACTACTGGCGCGCGCTGCCGGATGCGTGGGCGCCGTGCTTGCGCGCACTGCACGACGTCGGGTTCACGCACGTCGCGACGCCGGTGCCGTGGCGTGTGCACGAGCCCGCGCGCGGCGACTTCGATTGGACCGCCGAGCGCGACGTCGCCGCGTTCATCGCGCTCGCGCGATCGATCGGTCTTGGCGTCGTGATCCGGCCGGGGCCGATCGTCGGTGCCGAGCTGACGAGCTTCGGCGTGCCTGATTGGGTGCTCGCCGAGCCCGCGTGTCGTGCGGTGACGTCGCGCGGCACACCGGCGTGGCTGCCGTCGCCGCCGCGGGCGTTTCCGATCCCGTCGCTCGCGAGCGGCGTGTTTCGCGCGCACGTTCGCACGTGGTTCGCCGAGCTCGCGCGCGTCGTGCCCAGCGACGTGACGATCGCGATCGATCAGGCGAGCTTGCTTCGCGACGCGGCGTTCGACGTCGACTATCACGCCGATGCGATCGGCTGGTTCGGCGAGCAGCCGCCGCGCGCGTGGGATCCGAACGATGCCGCGCGGTGCATTCGCTGGGTGCAATTTCGCGAGAGCTACGAAGCGCGTGCGCGCCGCGAATTCGCCGACGAGCTGCGCGGGCTTGGCTTCACCGATGTCGCCCTGCTGCCGGCGATCGCGCTCGGCGGCTCGGCCTGGTTGCCGCCGTTTCCCGAGACCGACGATCGCGACCGCGCGATCGCTCAGCTCGCCACCGGCGTGCACCGCTTCGAGCTCGCGATGGCGGTCGAGCGCGAGCGTCATTTCGGCGCACCGATCGATCGCGATGGCCGCGTGCGTGCGACCTGGTTGAAGCCGCTGCTCGCCGCGTTGATCGAGTGCGATTGGCCGGGCCTGCAGCGCGCCACGCCGATCGCCGTGCTCGATGTCGCCGCCGACCGCAGATTCGGCATCGCGACGAGCCTCGTCGACCCGGTCGCGCCGATCGTCGCCGAGCTGCTCGGCCTCGGCGCCGCGAACCTGGGCAGCGACGCCGGCGCGATCGCGATGCGCACGTGGCAACACGCCGTGTGCCGCGCGCTCGAGCTCGCACAGGTGCCGTATCGAATCGTCGACGAGCGCACGCCCGCCGACGAGCTCGCGACGTTCGCGGCGGTGATCGCGCCGACGCTCGAGCGCGTCGATCGCGTCGCGTGGCAGAACCTGCGCGCGCTCGCCGAGACCAAGCGCTGCATCGTCGTGATCGGCCCGAGCACGCCGAGCCGCGACGAATTCGATCAAATTCTCGATGCGCCCGCGCCGCGCCGGATGGGCCGACTCGAGCCGGGCTCGACGAGCGATCTGCCGGGTTTGGCCGCGGCGCTCGCGTCACTCGCCGGCGAGCTGCCCGAAGCGTGGCAGGTCGAGCGACCGAGCGGCGTCCGAGCGAGCGCGTTTGCCGACGCGGCGGGCGTCGTCAAGCTCGTGATCGTGCAGGCAGATGCGCAACGCCCCGTGACCGCGACGTTGCTGGCCGATCCCGCAGTCGCACAGCTGCGCGATGCGCTCACCGGCGAAGCGATCGCCGTTCGCGACGGTCGCGTCACGCTGTCGATTACCGGCGCGCGCGTGCTCGTAGTATCGTGATCGCGTGTCGCGGTGGGTGACGCTCGCGTGCGCGCTCGTCGCGTGCGGACGGATTGGTTTCGATAACCAAGTCGGCAGCGGCGACGACGACGATGGCGGCGGCGGCGGCGGCAGTGCGCACGGTTCGAACGGATCGGGCTCGGGCTCGGGCTCGGATCAGGTTTCGTGCACCGGCAGCAACGACGGCAACTGTCTTTGCGACACCGGGCTCACCGAGTGCACGCGCGGCTGCAGCGGCAGTGGTTGCGTGATGACCTGCGAGGTCGCGTTCTGCGACTTCACCTGCACCGGCGGCGACTGCACGTTCATCTGCGAAGGCGATGCGACGTGCGAGATCTCGTGCGACGGCGGCGGTTGCAACTACATCGGCTCCGGCGAGGCGATGATCGAAGG
>DASXEF010000965.1:0-10835 GCA_036490255.1 Kofleriaceae bacterium | reverse complement strand
CGATCGCCGGCGAAGGCGTGCTGCAGCTGCGGCTCGCCACGGGCCTGATCGACTATCCGACCGGCAAGAGCGCGATGGTGCACTACGAGCATGCCGCCGACGTTCGCGCCCGTGCGATCGCCCTCGCGGCCGAGCTCGCAGGTCGCGATCTACTGTGTCGCCATCTCGAGCCCGACGCCGGCACCGATCCGGCCCAGTTCCATGCCAAAGTTCGCGGCGAGTTCGTCCGTCGCTTCGGCGGACCGCCCGCGCTGCCATGAAGCTCGTCGAAGCCGAATCCGAAGGTCCCGTCGAAGGCGACGCCGCGCTGGTCACGCCGCCGCGCCCGCCGCATCGCCGCGTCTCGGTCTCGCTGTTGCTCACGCTGTCGGTGCTGATCGGCCTGGTCGTGACGATCTACGCCGTATTTCCGGCGCGTCACAACGTGTTCGCGACGCGCGCGATCGCGCTGCATCGCGAGCCGCCGCCATGGGACCTCGACGCACCATCGCCCGAAGCGCTCGACGCCTGGGCGATCGGTGCGGTCGGCAAAGGCGCGCCGGTACCGAAGCTAGCGTCGATCGGCGCGCTGCGCATCGAAGTGCTCGAGCGCCACGCCGCCGCGATTCGCTACCGCATCGGCGGCGACGAGATCACGTACGTCGTCGGCCATGCCGGCCGGATCTCGCCCGAGCACAGCGAGCTTCGCGACGGCGACCTGCGCGCGGTGACGTGGCCGCACGGCGCGTTCGTGAGCGTCGCCGTCGGGCCCGACGCGACCGCCAGCGCGTGGATCGCCGCGATTCAAACCGCCGTGCGCTGAGCTGACGCCGGCGACCGTGTTGTTAGCGCTCTTGCTAATAATTAGCCTATGCGCTAATTAATTCGTCGTGAGCCGTCAGCCGGACCCGCCCGAGATGTCGATCGCGCCGCGCCTCGACGAGACCGAGCAGGTCTTCGCCGCGCTCGCGCACGTCGCGCGCCGCCAGATCGTGCTGATGCTCTCGCACTTCGGCGACGAGCTGCCGTCGGGTTATCTCGCGAAGAAGCTCGCGCACAGCTGGCCGACGACGACGCGGCATCTCCACGTGCTCGAAGCGGCGGGCATCGTGCTGGTGCGCCGCGAAGGTCGCGGCAGCTTCTATCGGCTCGATCGCGATCGCGTTCGCCGCGTCATCGGCACGTGGCTCGGTTTGCTCGAGCCGCCGACTCCAGACCGCAAATGGCAACCGAAAGGAAAACGCACGTGATGAAGATCTTTCGCGTCACCGTCGAAGTCTCCGACATCGACCGCGCCGCCACGTTCTACGCGAAGCTGCTCGGCATCGCCGGCCAGCGCCATCCCGGCGCGCGGCACTACTTCGACTGCGGCGGCGTGATCCTCGCCGTGCTCGACGTCTCGCGCGGCGGCATGACGCCGACGCCGGGCCCGAAGTCGCTCTACTTCGCGGTCGACGACGCGGCGGCGGTGCACGCGCGCGCGGCCGAGCTCGAAGCGTTGGCGCCGTACAACGTGCACGGTCAGCCGGCCGCGGATCTGATCGAGCGCCCGTGGGGCGAGCAATCGTTCTACGTCGTCGATCCGTGGGGCAACGACGCGTGCTTCGTGCAGAGCGGCACGCTGTATCAGTGAATCACCACGCCTGATGCGCCTGATGCGCGTGCAGCGCGCCGATGCGTCCGGCCTTCGCGTCGAAGCTGTATGCGCCTGCGCCGGCGTAGACGATGAACGCCGACGCGCCGACCAGACCCATGTTCTTGAGGAAGTTAATCATCTGCATCTGTTGCAGCTGCGGATCGCTGATGCCCCAGAACTTGTGCATGAACAGCGTGACGGGCACGAGGAACGCGATCAGCAGCAGCGCACCGATGCGCGCGTGAAAGCCGAGCGCGACCATGAGGCCGCCGGCGAACGCCATGATGCCCGCGAGCGGTACGGCGACGTTCGCGAGCGGTACGCCGGCTTCGCGCGCGTGCTCGATCATCGCGTGCTTGAAGTGGCCGGGCAGGGCGAACAAGAAGATCAGCGACAGCAGGACACGTCCGATCGGGGCTAACGCAGGCATTTCCGAACCTCCTGCACGCAATGAACAGCAACATCGGCGCCACGATTGTTCACGTGGCGAAACGCGGTGTTGCCTGCGCGACGCGCCCGATCGGCACGAGCTTGCCAAGTTGTCGCGAGGTGGTCCGCAATTCGTCGGAATCTCGTCGCGGCGACGCTGGTCTTTCAATTGCTGTGTCTATCTTCATGCGGAAACGCGATTCTTCGATCACGACGCTGTGTTTCAAGTGCTTCCACCTCGAGGGCTGCGTCGGCGATTTTGCGCCGGTCGAGGTCGTGCTCACGAACACGAGATCTCGCATGCGCGCGTTCACGTATCGGCGCTAACGCTTGCGTGCGCGTAGCCCGGCGACTTCTTGCGGCGTCAAGTCGCGCCAGCGGCCGCGCGCGAGGTTGCCCAGCAGCACGTGCATGATGCGAACGCGCTTGAGCGCGACGACTTCGTAGCCGAGCGCGGCGCACATCCGGCGGATCTGGCGGTTGAGGCCCTGCGTCAGGATGATCTCGAACTGCTTCGGGCCCAGCTTGTGGACCTTGCAGCGCTTCGTCGTGGCGTCCGAGAGCTTCACGCCGGCTGACATGTGCTCGATGAACGCATCGTCGAGCGCGCGATCGACCGCGACGATGTATTGCTTCTCGTGGTTGTGCTCGGCGCGCAGCACTTCGTTGACGATGTCGCCGTCGTTGGTGAGCAGGATCAGGCCTTCGGAGTCTTTGTCGAGGCGGCCGATCGGAAAGATCCGCTCGGCATGGTCGACGAAGTCGACGATGTTGCCCTCGATGTGGCGCTCGGTCGTGCACGTGATGCCGACCGGCTTGTTGAGCGCGATGTAGACCGGCCGTGTCAGCTTGCGCGCTTCGCCGACGATGTCGCCGTCGACTTTGACTTCGTCGCCGGGCGTGACCTGCATGCCCAGCTTCGCGACCTTGCCGTTGAGCGTGACGCGACCGGCCTCGATGAGCTCGTCGGCGACGCGGCGCGACCACCGCCCGCTCTCGCCGAGATACTTGTTGAGGCGCACCGCGCTACGATAGCGCAGTTGCGAATCCTGCTCCTGACGCCGCCGATGACGCAGCTGAACACGCCGTATCCCGCGACGGCGTACTTGACCGGCTGCTTGAAGCAGCACGCGCCCGAGCACGAGGTCGCGCAGGCCGATCCCGCGCTCGAGCTGTTCTTGCGCGTGTTCTCGCGCGACGGGTTGAGCGCGATCGCGGAGATCTTGGCCGATCGGCTCGACGACGCGGATGAAGCACCGCCGGCGGCGATCGCGAGCTTCGTCGAGAACGCCGAGCGCTATGTCGCGACGATCGAGCCGACGATCGCGTTCTTGCAGGGCCGCGATCCGGCGCTCGCGATGCGCATCGCGACCCGCGCGTTCTTGCCCGAAGGCCCGCGGTTCGCCGCGATCGATCAAGGGCCGGGCCTCGAGTGGGCGTTCGGCCAGCTCGGCGTCGCCGATCGCGGCAAGCATCTGGCGAGCCTGTACGTCGACGACCTCGCCGACGTGATCAAGCTCGGCATTCAGCCGCACTTCGAGCTCGCGCGCTACGGCGAGCAGCTCGCGGCGAGCGCGGCGAGCTTCGATGCATTGCGAGACGAGCTCGAAGGCGAGCCGACGCTCGTCGACGCGACGCTCGACGAGATCGCCCGCGAGCTCTACGACGATCATCGCCCCGAGCTCGTCGGGCTCACCGCGCCGTTTCCCGGCAACGTCTACGGCGCGCTGCGAATCGCGCGCGCGATGAAGCAGCACGCGCCGGGCGTGCGCATCGTGCTCGGCGGCGGTTACGTCAACACCGAGCTGCGCGAGCTCGCCGACCCGCGCGTGTTCGACTACGTCGACTTCGTCACGCTCGACGACGGCGAGCGGCCGCTGCTCGCGTTGCTCGAGCACTTGCGCGATCCGAACGCGCCGCTGTTTCGCACGTTCGTTTGCGCCGGCGGCAAGGTCGAGCTCGTCAGCTCGCCGCAGCACGACGTGCCGCTGCGCGATGCCGGCACGCCGACCTACGTCGGGTTGCCGCTCGATCGCTACGTCTCGCTGTTCGAGATGCTCAACCCGATGCATCGGCTGTGGGCCGACGGTCGCTGGAACAAGCTCACGATCGCGCACGGCTGTTACTGGAAAAAGTGCACGTTCTGCGACGTCACGCTCGATTACATCGGCCGCTACGATCCGGTCGCCGCCGACGTGCTCGTCGATCGCATCGTCGCGCTCGTCGCAGAAACCGGCCAGACCGGGTTTCACTTCGTCGACGAAGCCGCGCCGCCGGCCGGCTTGCGCGCGCTCGCCGAGCGGCTGATCGCACGCGACGTCGCGATCACGTGGTGGGGCAACATCCGGTTCGAGAAGACGTTCACACCGGAGCTGTGCGCGCTGCTCGCGCGCTCGGGCTGCATCGCGGTGAGCGGCGGGCTCGAGGTCGCGAGCGATCGCTTGCTCGAGCTCATCAACAAGGGCGTCACGGTCGAGCAGGTCGCGCGCGTGACCCGCGCATTCGCCGACGCGAACATCCTCGTCCACGCGTACTTGATGTACGGATTTCCGACCGAGACCGTGCAAGACACCGTCGACTCGCTCGAGCGCGTGCGCCAGCTGTTCGACGCGGGCTGCGTGCAATCGGCGTTCTGGCATCGCTTCACGGCGACCGTGCACAGCCCGATCGGCAAGCAACCGGAGCTGTTCAACATCCGCGTCAAGCCGGAGCCGTCGACGTTCGCGCAGAACGACTTGCCGTTCGAGGATCCCACCGGCGTCGATCACGACGCGCTCGGCGTGGGCTTACGCAAGGCGCTCTACAACTACATGCACGGCCAAGGACTCGACGCCGACGTGCGCAGCTGGTTCCCGCGCGATCAGATTCCGGCGGCGGCCGTCGCGAGCGATCTGGTCCGCTCCGCGATCAGCGCCAGTGGCGATGGCAGTCGCGGTAGTAGCAGTAGTCGTGGTGGGTATGGACGTAGCAACCCGCAGCCGAAGTTGCGACGGCGGCGGTGACGATGGCGAGTAGGAATCGCTTCATGATCTCATCATGAGTCGCGGCTCGCGGAAGCAAAGCAGCGCTCGGTGAGCGACTGCATCGCACAGCTCACTTTTGTTCGGGCGTGACAGTGACGCACGCGCGCTCGCCGTCCGCTGACGAATTTGCCGCGACGGTCACGCAAATTTCGTTCGGATGATCGCCGGTGATCGCGAATGCGCCGGGCACGACTACGGCATTTCCGCACGAGATCGTCGCCGGTGCGAGCGGATGATCGACCGCGCCGGCGTCGGTCACCGCGACGTCGATCCACGCGCCACCCGCCGCCGCGCACGTGATCGACAGCTTGAAGCGATCGCCGGGTGCGTATGTCGTCGCGTCGAATGCGATCGCACCGGCGCGCTCGCGCACGAGCTCGACGCGCACGTCGCCGACGCCTTTGACGCCCGCGAGCAGCGTGCCCGGCTCCGGTTTCGGCCGGAGCACGACGATCGCGATCGCCGCGGCTGCGACGGCGGGCAGCGCGAACGCGAGCCAGCCAAACCGGCGTTTACGTGCGGGCACGACGAGCGCGGGCAGCGCGATCAGATCGCCGCGGATTTCGTCGAGGCACTGCCGGCACGCCCCGCACGCCGCGCAGTGCTCGGCGACGGTGGCGTCGGCCGCGAGCGCGTGGCGCTCGAGCCGCAACCAGCTGATGGGCTCACCGATGCATAGCATGCTATGCAACCTCCCGGAGCGCGATCACGGTCTCGCGAATGTGATCGAGGCGGCGGCCGACGGTCTTGCGCGAGACGCGCAGTTGTTCGGCGATCTCGTCCTGCGTCATGTCGTCGACGAAGCGCGCGACGAGCACTTCCATGTGCGCGGCATCGAGCCGATCGGCGAGCTGCGCGATCAGCGATAGGCCGACGATCTGATCGTCGAGCCGCACGCGGCCGATCGGCGCGGCCACCGTCTGTTCGCGCTCGAGCAAGCGCGCTCGCGTGCCGCGATCTCGAACGAGATTGAGGCAGCGGTTGGTGACGGCGCGATAGAGGTACGGGAGATCCACGTCGGAATTCCACTTCGGGATGAGATCGGCGAACAGCGCGTGCACGACATCGACGGCGTCTTCGCGGCTTCTCAGGACGCGTTCGGCCTTGCGCACGAGCGCTGGCCCGTACGCGCGATACGCCGCCTGGGGATCACTGGCAGCTTCCACCCTGGATGCCGACTGCCTGACACGGTCCGTTGTCGAGCGGGTTCGAGACGTCGGAGCCGCCGAACGGACAGTCGTAGCTGCTCGTGCAGGCGCGGCCATCGTCGCATTGCATGCGTTCGGCTCCGTTGCACACGCCGCTCGCACAGTCGGCGTTCGCCGCGCAGCCGGCGCCGCTCGGCAGGATGGCTTCGCCCGGCGCGCACACCCACGGCACTTCGCGGCCGTCGGCCGGCACATTGGTCCAGTCGCCGCGGCCGCACGCGATGCCGCTGCCGCAACCTTCGCCGTCGACCCGGCATGCCGAGCACGTGTTGTCCGTACACATGCCGCTCGCGCACTCGCCGTCGGTGAAACACGGATCGCCGATCGGCTGCGAACCGGTCGCGATGCACTCGGTCGGGATCGGCTGGATCGGCGATGGCGGCGTGCCGAGCCCGCACGTTTCACCCGAGCCACACGAATCGCCGGCACTGCCGGTCGTGCAGCCGACACATTCGCCGAGCAACAACGCGCCGCCGCCGTCGCACGTGTTGCCGCTGCCGCAGTCGGCGTTCGTCCCGCACGCCGCGCCGATCGGAATCGACACCGGCACGACCGGCGTGAACCCGAGGCATTGCGATGCGTCGAGCACGGTCGCGCTGATCTGCGCGAGCACCGCATGGCCGCTGCCGGTCTTCGTGATCTCGAACCGCATGCCGGTCCACGTGTCGCCGGCGATATCGACGATGAACGACAGCGGCTGCCAGCTCGAGGTCGGGATGACCTGCGAATCGTCGACGCTGCCGTCGTCGTAGATGTCGAAGTTGATCGCGACCTGGGCGTTCGGATCGACGTTCGCGACCAGGTCGACTTCGATGCAGCTGCCATCGGTCGCGGCGACCGGCGAGACCTGCTCGATCGCGACGTCGTCGCCGTCGAGCGAGACGCCCGGATCGCCTTCGTTCCACGTCGGCACTTTCGTGATCGCGCCGCGCTCGACGCTCCACGCGCACAACGTGTCGCCGCACCACAGGTCGAAGCCGGGATCTTTGATCGCTTGGCCGCAATCGGTGGCGCCGACCTGAGACGCGGCGACGAACAGGATGACGAGCTGGATGCGCATTACAGCCTCCCCACGAGCGCGATGCCGACGCGACTGCCACCGCTATCGTGCGTATCGCCGATCAGATCTTTGATCACCGGCTCGTATTCGTATGCGTAGCCGAGCATCACGCCGGAGTCCCAGCGATCAATGTCGAAGTAGAAGCCGATTCCCGCCGACGCGGCGAAGCCGAGATCGACGGTCGTGGTCGCCATCCCGTCGGGCGGCGTGAGCTTGCTCTCGCCGATGCCGAAGCCGAGCTGGCCTTCGTAGTACATGCCGACGGCGTGGTTGAACGGATACGTCAGGCGCGCGATCGCGGTGACGGTTTGCGTGTTCCAGCCGAACGATTGCGTCGCGGCCTCGTCGCCGACGATCTGCTTGCTCCACGGCGGCATGAATTCCCACGCGAGCTGCACGCCGACCCAGCCATGATCGGCGATCCGGCGCATCGCGCGCGCGCCGAGCTGCTGCGCGACACCGAGGCCATTTTCGTTGTAGCCGAAGTTCGACAGCGTCTTGGTGTAGCCGTCCGAGCGCTCGCCGCCGAGCGCGCCGAAAACTTCGAGCCGATTCGGATGCTGCCAACCGCCGCCTTTGCCGCGGCTATCGACGATGGCCTCGCGCCGGCAGCTGCCGAGATCGACCATGCCCGGCGCGACGACGTCGCAGCGCTGGAGCGAATCGCCGTCGCGCACGAGCACGTCGTATTCACCCGGCGCGACCGCGACGCGCAGCGCGGTGCCCTTCGATTTGTAGATCTCGGCGACGACCGTCGGGTTCTGTCGCGTCGACACCAGCGTCTTGCCCTGCAACGCCGCCGGCAACACGATCGCCGCCGAGGCCGCGCGCGGAAAGCTCAGCGCGACCTCGCCGTGGCCTTTGAGATCGGCTTCGAACGTGACGTGCTGGCCACCGACCGCGGTCTCGGCGGTCTCGAGTAGCGTCTGGTGATACGCGTAGCGATAGGCTTCGTCGATCGAGACCTCGCCGTCGTTGTTCGCGTCGCCGGCGCCGCGCAGCGCGACGAGCAAGTTGTGAGTGAAGTAGCTGCCGCGCAGCTCCTCGCTCTCTTGCGACAGCTCGCTGCCGCTCGACGATGCGAGCACCGCGACGCCGGCGGCATCGAGATGCTGGCGCGAGCTGAACGAGAAGTCGGCGGCAGGCGCCGCGCCTTTGACGCGCGAGAACGCGCCGCTCTGACACGCGTCGAGCACGACGACGGTGAGCGTCGCGGGAACCTTGAACAGCCGCTCGCGCAGCTCGGTCAGCGGCAGCTCCGAAGCGCCGAGATCGATCGCCTGCGCGCGCGCGTGGCCGCTGTAATAGAAGAACACGCGTGCTTGCCGGCCCGCGGCGGCATCGGCTTCGACCTTGGTCTCGAGCGCGGCGAGATGCGCGCGAAGCTCGTCGGGCGTCGGGTGCTCGATGATGTCGATCTGCGCCGGCGTGTAACCGCCGAGCTCGACGAGCACCGCCGCGACTTTGCGCGCATCGTCTTCGGCGTAGTGCAGCTCGGCCTGGCCGGGGCCGCCGGTGTTCGAGCCGACCACGATCGCGTAGGTGCTGATCGCGCCGTCGGCGTGTGCGACGCGCGCCACGGCGAGCGCGATCAGGATGACGAACCAGCGGGCCATGGCTACCTCTCGCCCTATGACACGCAACCCGGCCGGCTTGGGACGCAAAATCATTCGTCGTCGGAGTTTTCCAGGTGCACAGCCCGGCGCAGGCCGGCACGACCGAACTTTGCCGCCACGTCGTCGAGGGTCTGGCCGAGCCGCTCGCCGCGGGCGCGCGTCGCTTCGTCGAAGCCGAGCTGACGCGGGGCGTCGCGGGGCTCGAGCTCTTGCGCCGACACGCCGCACAGCCGCGCGCGACCGCCCCGATGTGATTCGATCGAGACTTTGGCGAGCAGCTCGATCGCGGTACGCGCGATCACGCCGCCGTCGCTGGTCGCCGAGTCGAGCGTGGTGCGCCGCGTGATCAGCCGGAAGTCGTCGTACTTGACGGTCAGCACGACCGCGCGTGCGCGTAGCTCGGCGGCGCGCAGCCGAGCCGCGACGCGGTCTGCCTGATCGAGCAAGATCATCGCGAGCTCGCCCTTGTCGTCGAGATCGTGCTCGAACGTCTCTTGATGGCCGATCGTGACGGCTTCGCGCTCGCTCTCGACCGGGCGCGGATCGTCGCCGCGCGCGAGCGCCGCCAGGTGATGGCCGGTCGATGCGCCGAGCTTGCCGACGAGCGCCGCTTCCGGATAACGCGCGACGTGGCCGATCGTGGTGAGCCCGAGGCTCGCGAGCGCCATCCGCGTCGCCTCGCCGACGCCCCACAGCCGCGTCACCGGTAGCGCGTGCAAGAACGCCAGTAGCTCGTCGGGCGCGATCACGCGCAGGCCGTCGGGCTTGTCGATGTCGGACGCGATCTTCGCGGCGAACTTGATCGGCGCGATGCCTACGGATGCAACGAGATCGAGCTCGCCGCGCACGCGTCGCTTGATGATCTCTGCGACGCCGCGCGGCTCGCCGAGCAAGCGCTCGCTGCCGGTGAGATCGAGAAACGCTTCGTCGAGCGACAGGCCTTCGACGTCGGGCGAGTAGTCGCCGAGGATCTGGAAGAACGTCGCCGACGCTTCGGCGTAACGCGCCATGCGATGCGCGACGACGATCGCGTGCGGACATCGCCGCATCGCCTCGGCCATCGGCATCGCGCTCTTGATGCCGAACGTCCGCGCTTCGTAGGAGCACGACGCGACGACACCGCGCTTGACCGAGCCGCCGACCAGCACGGGCTTGCCGCGCAGCTTCGGATCATCCCGCTGCTCGACCGCCGCGTAGAACGCGTCGAGGTCGACGTGCAGGATCGTACGCACGCCTCGAGTCTAGAACGGTTGCATGACCGCGAGGATGACGATCGCGACGACCGCCGCGAGCAGCATGCTCCATTGCCACTGCGGCACGGTCGGCGTCTCGCCGCGGCTGAACTTCTTCACGCGCGCGCGGATCATGCCGTGGACGGGCAAGATCCCGAGCACGACGATCGCGAGCTTGGTGTGCAGCCAGCCCATCTTCGGCATCGTCAGCATGTTCACCGGGCTCACGAGCATCGCGATGCCGCAGCCGATCGCGAGCGCGGCGGCGATGTCCATCATCAGCGCGAGCGAGCGCTGCATCGCGGTGAGCTGATCGCGCGCGTCACGCGGTGCGTGCGACTCGACGCGTTGCACCCAGTACACGCTCATCAGGCCGCCGACCCACAGCAAGATCCCGAGGATGTGGCCAGTGAGCAGCCACGAGAGCTGATGCAGCATTTGTACGTTGTAACACCTTCGCCGACATCACACGGTGTGCGCGCGCGAGGTCTGCACGATCGAGGTATCATCCGACTCCTGGCGCGGGTCTTAAAGATCTTCTTCCACGACGCGTGCTTCGACGGGACGACCTCGGCGGCGCTGTTCGCGTCGTTCTATCGCGACGTCATCGATCGCGACGTCGACGTCGTGCCGGTCGGGATGATCCATCGCG
>DASXEF010000951.1:0-1519 GCA_036490255.1 Kofleriaceae bacterium | reverse complement strand
CCCGACGATCGCGCTCGCGCTCGCCGGTGCAACCGGGATCACGACCGACGGCGTGCACGTCGCGCGCTATCCGATCACCGGCGAGCTCGCCGTCGCACGCGATCGACTCGCGGTCGCGACCGATCACGCGACCGAGCTGTGGGACCTCGCGAAGAACACGCGGATGACGTTTCCGATCACGGGTCATCCGGCGTTTCTCGACAGCACGAGCCCGGAGCCGCGGCTCGTCGTGATGCAGCCCGATGCGCTGTGGTACGCGCGCGGTGGCGTGTTGCATCGCGTGAACGTGCCCGCGCACTACGCCGCCGTCGTCGCCGGTGCACAGCTGTGGCTACGCGACGGCAACGCGCTCTACGTCATGCTCGACGACGTGCTGCGCAGGACCGACGCAACGCTCGCGGCGACCGACGCCGTCGACGTGCTTCTCGGGTCGCCGAGCGGCGACGTCTGGCTCGGCGCGAAGTCCGGCGTGCGCCGCTTCTCGCTCGCGCGTACGGTCGACGATTCGAAGTGGACCGCGCAGGTCCAGCCGGTGTTCGCGCGCGTGTGCGCGCACTGCCACTTGCCGGGCGGCAGCGCCGACGTCGATCTGTCGACCGCGGCGACCTGGACCTCCGAGCACGACGAGCTGGTGCGCCGCGTGATCGCCACGCGCACGATGCCGCCGGCCGGGACGGCGCTGTCGGATGGTGATCGCGCCGCGCTCGCCGGCTGGCTCGGCGTGCAAAACTAGCGCGCGATGTCCAAGCAGACAGACGCCGTCGTCAAACGGCTGCTCGCGTTCGGTTTGAAGCTGCCCGGCGCGCACACGAAGGCGCCGTGGCCCGGCCACAACGATCTCGCGGTCAACGACAAGACGTTCGCGTATCTGTCGACGCCGGGCGAGCCGTTCTCGATCGGCTGCAAGCTCCCGACGTCGTCGCACGTCGCATTGATGCTGCCGTTCTGCGCGCCCACCGCATACGGCCTCGGCAAGAGCGGCTGGGTCACTGCGATGTGGCCGGCGAAGCAAAAGATCGACGAGGCGATGTTGCAGGCGTGGATCGTCGAGAGCTATCGCGCACAGGCGCCGAAGAAGCTCGTCAAAGAGCTCGATGGTGTTCCGACCACGCCGATCAAGCGTCGCTGATCGCGTGATATCGTCGACGAGTGGGGGCGTGTCGGAGACTCGTGATCGCGGCGTTGCCGTGGTTGCTCGGCAGCAGCGTGGATCCGGGGTCGTGCCCGCCGGTCAGCGGCTCCGACGCTTTTGACATCACGATCTCCTCGGTCGAACAGACGACGTACACGTGCGCGGTCGACAAGCTAGACGCTCGTCTGAACCGATGCGTCTCGGTCGACTCGGGTGACTGCACGCTCACGCTCCGTGGCAACGATGGCTCGTCGCGAACCGCGACGCCGGCGGCCGCTCCTGCGATCGGCGTCGGTTGGTGCGACGTGCCAGCAGGTCACTACGACATCACGCTCTGCAGCCGCGCCGGGCCGCTCGAGTGCGGAGTCGATATCGCCGAGAACGATC
>DASXEF010000939.1:0-5095 GCA_036490255.1 Kofleriaceae bacterium | reverse complement strand
CGAGGTGAACAATCACATGTCTTCGCTCGACGCTGACGACGTCGCCCGCATCCGGCGCTCGCTCGACAAAGAAAAAGCTTCTGTCGTGGCTCCGGCCGAAACCAAGAAGCTGTCGACCGGCACCGTGCTGCGTCGTCGCTCGAGCGGCGAGCGCGCCGACGGCGACGATGTCGTCGGCAAGCCCGCGTCCACGCCGCCGGCACCGCCGGTCGCTGCTGCACCCGCGCCGGTGATTCGCCGCGCCCGTGTCGAAGCGCCGACGCCCGCGCCGACTCCGCCGAGCAAGCCGGCACCTGCCGTCGTGCACGAAGCGCCCGCTCGCGAGCCCGTCGTCGCGCGCCCGCCGGTCGCGCGCGTCGAAGCGCCTGCACCCGCGCCGAAGCCGGTTGCACCGGCGCCGGCACCTGCACCCGAACCGCGCGTCCACGTCGAAGCGCCCGAGCCGAAACCGGCGCCGGTCGAGCCGCCGCCGCGCGAGGTCGTGCGCGAAACGCCGAAGCCCGCGGTCGTTCACGTCGAGCCGGCACCGACGCCAGCTCCCACGCCGGCCCCGGTCGCACGTCCCGTCGAGCGGCCCGCACCCGTCGCTGCTGCAGCTGCGGAAGCACCGGTCGCGCCGAGCCGGTCTCGCGTGATCGTCGCCGGTCCGCAGGTCGTCGCGCGCAACGCGCACGCCGAGAGCAACGGCAACGGCAGCGCTGCGACCACGTCGCGGCAAGCGCCGGAGCCGCCGCCGCCACCGCCGTCGACGCCACTGCCGCCGCGGATCACGCCGGTTCGTCCGAGCATGAACGATGCGCCACAGCGTGGTAACGGCCCGATCATCGAGCATCGCGGTCCTCCGGGCAGCGCTCGCAGTCAGTTCGAGCTCGAGCTCGAGCGCGCGCGTGCACGCACGGCCGACAAGCCGAAGACCACCGAGATCGAAGTCAAGCCGACGAACGGCGACGTGCCGGCGCCGGTCGCGACACCGCCGACGCGCGATCCGTCGCGCCCGGCCGTCGGTACCGTCATCGCGCTGCCGCCGCGTATCAAGATCACCGAGCGCACGCCGTTGTCGGGACGCCCGGCGCCGGGCCCGCAGCCGGTCAACCCGATTCGCGGACGCTACGCGCAGCAGCAGCAACAGCGCGGTCGGCCGGGCCAAGGTCGCCCGGGCGGTCCGCATGACATGCGCAAGAAGCTGCCCCTCGGCAAGAAGGGCAAGCAGACCACGATCACGACGCCCGCCGAGCACAAGCGCGTCATCCGCATCGAGGACACGATCGCGATCAGCGATCTCGCGCGCAACATGGGCATCAAGGCGCCCGAAGTGCTCAAGAAGCTCTGGGGCATGGGCATGACCGGCGTGAACATCAACGCGTCGATCGACTTCGATACCGCGCAGATCCTCGCGAGCGAGTTCGGCTACGAAGTCCAGAACGTCGCGTTCAACGAAGAAGACGCGTTCGCGCAGCAGGACGACGCCGGTGGCGAGCTCGCACCGCGCTCGCCCGTCGTCACCGTGATGGGCCACGTCGATCACGGCAAGACGTCGTTGCTCGACACGATTCGCAAGGCGCGCGTCGCGGCCGGTGAAGCCGGCGGTATCACGCAACACGTCGCCGCGTACAAGGTGCCGGTCGAAGGTCACGGCGACATCGTGTTCCTCGACACGCCGGGCCACGAAGCGTTCTCCGAGATGCGCGCTCGCGGCGCTCAGGCGACCGATATCGTCGTGCTCGTCGTCGCCGCGAACGACGGCGTGATGCCGCAGACGCTCGAAGCGCTCGCGCACGCCAAAGACGCGAACGTGAAGATCATCGTCGCGGTCAACAAGATCGATCTGCCCGACGCGCAACCCGAGCGCGTCAAGCAGCAGCTCGCCGACAAGGGGCTCATCCCCGAGGAGTGGGGCGGCGACACGATCTACGTCAACGTCTCGGCGCTCAAGGGCGACAACGTCGACAAGCTGCTCGAGTCGATCGCGCTCACCGCCGAGGTGATGGAGCTAAAGGCCGATCCGGCGAAGCCGGCGCAAGGCCTCGTCATCGAAGCGCGGCTCGATCGCAACCGCGGTCCGATGGCGACCGTGCTCGTGCAAGAAGGCACGCTGCGCGTCGGCGACATCCTCGTCGCCGGTCGCACGTACGGCAAAGTTCGCGCGCTGCTCGACGATACCGGCGAGAGCGTCGATGAAGCGGGCCCGTCGACTCCGGTCGAAGTGCTCGGCCTCGACGGCGTTCCCGATGCCGGCGATCAGGTCAACGCGGCCGAAGACGACAAGGTCGCCAAGCAGGTCGTCGACTTCCGTCGCCAGTCATTCCGCCGGCGCGAGCTGGCGTCGACCGGCCGCGTGTCGCTCGAAAACTTGATGGCCCGGATCTCCGAGGGCATCGATCAGAAAGAGCTGAAGATCGTCCTCAAGGCCGACGTGCAGGGCTCGGCCGAGGCGCTCAAGGCCGCGCTCGTCAAGCTGACGACCGAGAAGGTCAAGGTCACGGTGATCGCTGCCGGCGTCGGCGGTATCACCGAGAGCGACGTCAACCTCGCGAAGGCGGGTAACGCGATCATCGTCGGCTTCCACGTCCGTCCGGCCGGTAAGAGCAGCAAGCTCGCCGAGCAAGAGGATGTCGAGATTCGCCTCTACGACATCATCTACGACGCGCTCGACGAAGTGAAAGCGGCGATGGCCGGCCTGCTCGCGCCGATCAAGCGCGAGGTCGCGATGGGCAAGCTCAACGTCCGCGACACGTTCTCGATCCCGAAGATCGGCACGGTCGCCGGCTGCATGGTCACCGAGGGCAGGGTCAACCGCAAAGCTCACCTCCGGATCATCCGCGACGCGGTGCAGGTCTACGAAGGCAAGATCGGCTCGCTGCGCCGCTTCAAAGACGACGTCAGCGAGGTCCAGCACGGCTTCGAGTGTGGCGTGATGGTCGCGGGCTGGAACGAAGTGAAGACCGGCGACGTGATCGAAGCCTACGAAGTGATCGAAGAAGCCGCGCAACTCTGAGTGGTTGCGGCCTGCCTGGAATGCCCCGCTGGCGTGATCGCAGCGGTGATAGCGTAACGACATGAGAGGCACGCTCGTGATCGCGCTGGCGGCCGCGTGCGGCGGCGGCTCGTCGGGCTCGAGCGATGGCGGCTCGGGCAGCGCCGCACCGGATCCGCGCTTCAAGTGGGTCGGCGCGTATTCGAGCTACGCGACCGGCGTGCAGTACGTCGGTGGCAACGGCGTCGACTTCACGTCGACGATGGACGTCTACAGCCCGGCCGCGGTCGGCTCGGGCGGCGAGGCGCTTGTCTTCGACTTCACGCCGCCGCCGGGCCTCGCGTTCACGTCGGCGTTCAGCGAAGCGGCCGGCTCGGCGCAAATGCAAGCGATGACCGCGGTCGCGACGTCGCTCGCGTTCACGTCGACCGATGTCGTGTTGACGTCGGCGATGCCGAACGCCACCACGACCGCACACGTCGCGAACGGCGGCAGCGCGGGCGATCTCGCAGGCGACGTGGCGACGGCGGCGGCGAGCGGTTACGTCACGACCGCGATCGGGTTCGACGGCACCCAGCGCGTGATGGCGTCGTACGCCGATTCGAGCGTGACCGCGACCTACGACACGACGGCGCAGACCGGCGACATCACCGAGATCGCGACGATGGCGAGCGCGATCGCCGGCTCGGCCTACGTGATCACCGCATTCGGCCAGGTCGACGGCAGCAACTTCGGCATGGTCGGCGCGCGCGAGAGCGGCTGGACGGCGACCCACGACGCGATGACCGTGTCGCTGGCGGTCGGCGGCAGCGACGGCGCGCTCGCCGACGCGCAAATGCAAGGCTACGTGGTCGTCGGCGGTTACTTCAGCGACCCGCTCACGGCGGTGTTCGTGCTCGAGCGCTAGCAATGGTAGGGTGGCGTCGATGTACGTCGGCATCGCCAAGATCGCGATCGCGCTGACCGACAGCCACTCGCTGAAAGAAAAGCGAATGGTGCTGCGGCGAATCAAAGATCGCGGGCGCGAGCGCCTCGGCGTGGCGATCAACGAAGTCGGCGATGCCGATACCTGGCAGCGCGCCGAGCTCGGCTGCGCCGTCGTGTCGAACGATCGCACGCAGGCGAACAAGGTGATCGATGCGGTCGTGCGCGTCGCGGCCGACGCGTGCGAAGGCGCGGGCGAGATCATCGCGATCGCACGCCGCGTCGAGACGTTCGACGCCGCCGCGGTCGCGTATGCGGCGAAGCCGACATCCGACATGGCCGACGACGGCTGGATCCCCGACGCGTGGCGCGAGGAGCTCGAGTGAAGGCGAAAGGCGGCAAAGCCGGCAAGGCGCCGAACCCGAGCGCGAACGCGCGCCGCGAGCGCGTCGCCCACGCGCTGCGCGAGGCGTTGATCCAAGCGATCGCGTCGAATGTCCGGGATCCGCGCGTGCACGCGGGCCAGATGCTGACCGTCACGCGCGTCGAGCCGAACGTCGACTTCGCGGTCGCGAACGTCTACGTGTCGATCGTCGGATCAGATGCGGTCGCTGACGCCGCCGTCGCCGCGTTGCAGAATGCCGCGGGCTTCTTGCGCGGGCCGATCGGCCGCACCGTCGGGCTGCAACACGCGCCCGAGCTCCGGTTCCATCGCGACGTGTCGATCGACATGCGCGACAAGCTCGCCGAGATCTTGCGCGAGGACGAGCTCAAAGCGAAAGCGGCCGGGCGCACGCCGGGCGAGCCGGCACCGGAGCCGCCGCCGCCGGAGCCGGAGAAGTCGTGAGCGTCGCCGAGGCGCTCGACAAAGCCTGCGAGACGCTGCGCAAGGCACAGCGGATCTTGCTCACCAGCCATCGCCGGCCCGACGGCGACGGCACCGGATCGATGACCGGGCTCGCGTCGCTGCTGCGCGCGCAGGGCAAAGAGGCCGTGATCTACTCGGTCGATCCGATCGCGCGGCGCTACAAGTGGTTGCCGCTCGCGTCGGAGACCGTGCACACGATGTCGTTCGACGAGCGCTTCGACTGCACGATCGTCGTCGATTGCGCCGATATCGCGCTGCTCGGCGACACGCTGCCGCCGCCCGAAGTCTGCGGCACGCTGATCACGCTCGATCATCACGCGAGCGGGCGG
>DASXEF010000929.1:0-22924 GCA_036490255.1 Kofleriaceae bacterium | reverse complement strand
AGCCGGCGCGTTCGATTACATCGAGAAGCCGTTCGAGCAGGAGGCGATCCGCGTGATCGTCGACAAGGCGATCGGCCAAGCCGCCGCGAACAAGCTGCAGCCGCAGGCGTCGCTCTATCCGGCGAGCGACATGCCGAGCGGCAAGTTCGGGCTCGTCGGCAACTCGGCGGAGATGCACTCGGTGTTCGCGGTGATCGACAAGGTCGCCGACACGCCGTCGACGGTGCTGATCACCGGCGAGAGCGGCACCGGCAAAGAGCTGGTTGCAAAGGCGCTGCACGAGCAATCGGGTCGCAAGAACGGCCCGTTCATCAAGATCAATTGCGCGGCCATTCCGAAGACGCTGATGGAATCGGAGCTGTTCGGCTACGAGAAGGGCGCGTTCACCGGCGCGACCAGCTCGAAGCCCGGCCGGTTCGAGCTCGCCGATGCCGGCACGTTGTTCCTCGACGAGATCGGCGAGATTCCGGTCGAGATGCAGGTCAAGCTGCTGCGCGCGATCCAGGAGAGCGAGTTCGAGCGCGTCGGCGGGCTCAAGACGATCAAGGTCGACGTCCGGCTCGTCACCGCGACGAACCGCGATCTCGAAGCCGAGGTCGCCCGCGGCAACTTCCGCGAAGACTTGTTCTACCGGCTCAACGTCGTGCCGCTGCATATCCCGCCGCTGCGCAAGCGCGCGGGTGACATCCCGCTGCTCGTCGTCCACATCATCAAGAAGTTCAACGAGCGGCTGAAGAAGAACATCACGGGCATCGCCGACGACGCGCTCGCGGCGCTCGAGACTCACGCGTGGCCCGGCAACATCCGCGAGCTCGAGAACGTGCTCGAGCGAACGATCTTGTTCACGAAGGGCGACCGGATCGAGCGCGCCGATCTCCAGCTCGCGCCGAGCGGTGCGCCCGAGCCGCCGCGGACGATCACATCGAGCCCCACGCTCACGAACGACTCGCAGTCGCTGCCGATCCTGGTCGACGACGTCGACGACTCCGCCGAGGTCTCGGGCTCGCTCAAAGACGCGGTGCGCGCCGAGACCGCCCGCGTCGAGCGCGAGCTGATCGTGAAGGCGCTCGACGAGACCGGAGGCAACGTCACGCAGGCGGCCCGCCTGCTCAAGATCTCGCGCAAGAGCCTGCAGATGAAGATGAAGGAGTTCGGCCTGCGCGATCGCGAGTCGTAGTACGCTGGCTGCTGGTGCTGCGCACTGCGATCGCGTCTGTCATCGTCTCGGGTGTCTGCGCGAGTCTCGCGCATGCGAACCCGGCCGGCGACGTGCCTGCAGGGATCGATTCGGCGGGTGGGCGCATCGATGCGATCGGCACGGTCGATTACGAATTCGAGAGCACGTCGTCGCAGATCTGGCGCGAGCACGTCGGCGATCCGGGCCAGACCGCGCTCGAGACTCAGCGCGACCTCGCGTTTCATCAAGATCGCCACACGATCACGCCGCGGCTCGACATCGGCATCTATCACGACGTGTGGATCAGCGTCGCGCTGCCGGTGATCATCGACGAGTCGCGCCAGCTCACGCTCGATCAAGGCGTGACGCGGACGACGTCGTCGACGGTGCTCGATCAGTTTCTATCGAGCGGCGGCCTCGACGCGCAAAATCCGACCACGCCGACCACCGGCGATCTGATGTTCCGCGATGTCGATCGCCACGGCATCGACCAGCTCGTGCTCGGCGCCGGCGTCGCGTTCCTCAACCAGCGCCGCGACGCGACGAAGCCGACGTGGAAGGTCGGCGCCGATCTCAAGCTCGCGATCGGCTCGGTGATGAAGTTCGATCCGGCGGCGCCCGGCGCGAACACCGCCGTCGGCTACGGCGTGCACGAGCTCAAGCTGTGGACGACGTTCGATCGCCGGGTCGGCATCTTCGAGCCGCACACCGAGCTGTGGTGGCAGGCGCCGATCGGCACGACGAACGATTCGCTGTTCCAGAACCCCGGCTTCGGCTCGACGAACACCGGCAAGGGCATGCAGGCCGGCGTCAAGCTCGGCGTCGAGATCGCCGCGTACGACGATCCGGTCGCGCACGACCACGTCGGCGTCGACCTCGGCGCGAACATCACGGGCCACTTCGAAGGCCGCGATTACAGCGAGATGTGGGAAGTGTTCGCGAACAACCCGCAGCTCGTGCTCGACGGCGATCCGGTCACGCCGGGCACGCAAACCACGCCCTACCCCGGCATCTCGAACATCGAGCAGTATCTCGAGACGCGGCTGACCGCGTCCGTCCGCGCTGCGATCGGCCCGAAAGTCCATTTCGCGGCGACGTTCTCGCTGATGTGGGAGACCGACCACGCGATCACGTTCGCCGACGCGGGCGTCGTCCTGCCGGCGTGCACGGCCGGCGCGACGACCGGCTGCGTGCCGATGGCGAGCTCGACCATCCAGCCCGGCACCGCCGAGGTCAACCCGGTCTACAGCGACAAGATCGATCTGGTCGGTCACCGATACTTGTCGCAGGATAATTTCGGCTACATCCTGGGCGTCGAGGGTGAGGTGCTGTTCTAGATGCTAGCGCGCAGGATCATCGCGGTGTCTGCCGACAAAGCGTTCGGCAAGCTCATCGCGACCGCGCTCAAAGCCGCCGGCGGTGCGGTCGATCTGCACCAAAATCTCGACGAGCTCGGCAAGGGCGAGATCCAAGCCGCGCTGCTCGTGCTGCACCTCGACGGCGAGCTCGCGACGGCGGCCGCGGAGCTACTGCCGAGGCTCAGCGGCGATGCTCGCGTGATCGCGATCCTGCCGCGCGGCAACCTGCCGGCGGTCGTCGATACGATGCTCGCTTCCGATCGCGTCGCCGCGATGATGACCGCCGAGAGCTTCGATCCGCGCGACCTCGCCGCGGTCGCCACCCGGACGCTCGTCGGCGACATCTTCGGGCTCGAGAAGGTCACCCGCTGGGGCACGCTCGTGCACAGCCAGCTCGTCGGCGACTACCAAGAGAAGTCGCTCGCGATCTCGCAGATCAGCGAGTTCGCCGAGACGATGGGCGTGCGCCGCAAGTATCGCGAGGCGATCGAGCAGTGCCTCGACGAGATGTTGATGAACGCGCTGTACGACGCGCCCGTCGACGATCAGGGCAAGCCGATCTTTTCGGAGATTCCGATCAAGACGCGGATCTCGTTGCGCGTCGAGCAAAAGGTCGTCGTGCAGTACGCGTGCGACGGCACGCAGTTCTGCATTTCCGTGCGCGACGCGTTCGGCACGCTCGAGCGCTCGACCGTGCTGCGCTACCTCCACAAGTGCTTGCACTCCGATCAACAGATCGATCGCAAAGCCGGCGGCGCGGGCCTCGGCTTGTACTTGATGGTCAATTCGGCGACGTCGGTGATCTTCAACGTGCTGCCCGGAATCGCGACCGAGGTCGCCTGCGTGTTCGCGCTCGATATCCCGAAGCTGCAGCTCGATCAGATCGGCTTCTTCACCGAAAAGATCGACGCCGCCGGTCGGCTCGCCGCCGGACCGTCGAGGAAATTGCCGGCGGGCGCCGCGCACGTCGTCGAACGCCGCCGCGGCCAGGACGGTGTGATCGCCGCGCCGCAAGCGCCGCAGATCCTCGTGCGCTTGCTCGGCGTCGCGATCTTCGCGATGTGCATCATGATCGGCTTCGTCGCGTGGCCGCGGCTGTTCGGCTCGCACCATCTCGCGCACGTCGCGATCGCGACGGTTCCGCCGGGCGCCTCGATCGAGATCGAGGGCCACGCCGTCGGTCGCGCCGAAGGTAGCGGGCTCGACGTCCCCGATCTCGAGATCGGCCGCGCGTATCCGGTCGTCGCGAGGCTCGACGGTTACGAGCCGCAACAAGGCGTGGTGCAGCCGCGCACCGGCGGGACCAACCTCGAGCTGCACTTGCGCGCGCTCGCCGCGACCGTCGAGCTCGATAGCCAGCCGAGCGGCGCGACGATCGAGATCGCCGGCAAGCAAGTCGGCACCACGCCGCTGCGGATCTTGTCGCTCGCACCGTCGTCGTCGGCGGTCGTCGTGTTTCACAAAGCCGGCTACCAGGACGCGACCGCGCAGCTCGACGTGCCCGAGGCCGGTAAGATGATGCGCCTGGTCCAGCCGCTCGTCGTCGCCGCCGAGCTCGCGCGCATCGAGCTCGATACCGACCCGCCGGGCGCGCAGGTCGTGCAGAACGGCCAGTTGCTCGCCGGCGTGCAGACGCCGGCGCAAGTGCTCGTCGAAGCCGATCGCACGGTGAAGTTCGCGCTGACGATGCAGCACAAAGTGCCGGCGGTGATCGAGCTGACGCCCGGCCACGGCGCGGAGATCATCAAGCACGCGAAGCTCGTCGAGGGCTTCACCGTCGCGGTCGACGCGAACCTCGACGGCATGAAGCTCACGCTGAGCCCGTCGTGCCAGCAGGTCGCGTTACCGGCGACCTGCGTCGTGCCGAAGGGCACCTACCAGCTCGAGCTCGAGGGCCCGACGAACGCGCACGTGCAGAAGAACCTCGCGATCAGCGCCGACGCGACGGTGCACATCCAGCTCGGCTACGTCGAAGCGACCGGCGAGCATCAGATCGTGCTCGGTCCCGGTCGCGCGGCGAAGAAAGTCGCGCTCGAGGTCGGTCGCCGCAGCGTGACGATCAGCGGCGAAGACGGGCCGCACAACGCGGTCGTCACCGTGAAGGCCGGCGCGATCGTGCTCGCGCAGTGACGCAGACGCTGCTCGGTGCGCTCGGGATCTACGGCGGCGTGGTCGTCGCGTGCTTCGTCGCGGGCGTCGTGCAGGTGATCAACACCGAAGCGATCTTGCTCGGCGTGTCGATCTGGGTCGTCGACGATCCGTGGCAGCTGCCGCTGATCGCGCTGTGCGCCGCGGTCGGCCAGATGATCGCGAACGTGATGTTCTTCTACATGGGTCGCGGCGCCGGCTCGTTGCCGCGCATCGAGGCGAAGCTCGCGCGCGCGAAAGCGAAGATCGCGAGCTGGCGACAACGCCCGAACCTCGTCCTCGTCGCCGCCGCGATCGTCGGGCTGCCACCGCTCGTCCTCGTCGCGGTCGCCGCCGGTGGCCTCGGCATCGGCGTCAAACGATTCGCCGCGATCGGGTTGTGCGGCCGCTGGCTGCGCTTCGCGATCGTCTTGGCTATTCCGTGGCTGTTCTGAGCACGCGGGCGAACTCGGCGCCTTCGTGCGCGAAGCCGACGTGGCCGCCCGGAAACACGACCGGCTTGATGCCGAGCGCGTTCGCGAGCGCGACCGCGCAGCGATGTGCGAGCTGGCCCGTCGACGTCGCGCCGACGCCGACGATCACGCGGCGATCGCGCAACGCCGCGAGATCGGGTCGATACGCCGCGATCCGGCGCATGAAGTAGCGCACGAAGTAATCGAGGTTCTTCGCCATCCGCGTCGTGTGCGCGCTCGGCGGTGCCGGCGCCTGATCGAAGCCGGCGAGCTCGGCGAACGCGGCCATCGCGGCACGTGCACCGTCGCGCTCGAACGCGGCGGCGACGCGATCGAAGCCGGCGAGCACCACGTCGGCGTCGGGCAACAGCGTCACGCACGGCGGCTCGTGCGCGACCAGCACGCGGACGGATGCCGGCGCGCGCGCGGCGAGCGCGAGCCCGACCTGCGCGCCGCCGCTCGAGCCGAGCACGATCGCGGGGCCGTTGCCGACCGCGGCGATCACCGCGGCGGTGTCGTCGGCGTGCACGTGCAAGTCCTGCTCGATCGGCGGCCCGTCGAGCACGCTGCGCGAATTGCCGCGCGGATCGAGCGCGACCGTCGTGAACTCGCGCTCGAGCGAGGCCGCGAGCATTTCGAACGATCCGGCGTCGGTGGGGCCACCTGGAATCATCACCAGCGTCGGGCCGCGGCCCCGCGTCTCGTAATAGATCGTCGCGCCGGGAACGGTCAGCGTCGCCACCCTGCGACGTTAGCATCCGGTCGGGATCGCTGGTTGCTTGGTTCCGGACACGCCGTCGCGGTACAACCGTAGAGCGACGTGAGCTCGGTCCATACTCAGTTACTCACCGACGACGCGAGCGGCTTGCTCCTCGAACGCAGCTTCCGGCTGCGCGTAGTCTCCGGCCCGGATCAGGGCAAAGAGCACATGCTCGACGAGGGCACGACGATGGTCGGCACCCACGTCGACAACGATCTCGTCCTCACCGACGCGACCGTGTCGCGCTACCACCTCGAGATCCGCGTGCGCCGCGAAGGCATCGAGGTCCGCGACCTCGACACCACGAACGGCACGAAGCACGGCGGCGCGCGCGTCGGCCAGGTCGTGCTGACCGGCGCGGCACGGCTCCGGCTCGGCAAGCACACGGAAGTCGACGTCGAGCCGATCGATCACAACGTCGAGCTCTCGGACTGGCCGAGCGATCGCTTCGGCGACGTGCTCGGCACGAGCGCGCCGATGAAGCGGTTGTTCGCGCTGCTCGCGAAAGCGGCGCCGACCGAGGCGACGATCCTGTTGCAGGGCGAGACGGGCACCGGCAAGGAAGCGATCGCCGAGGCCGTTCACCACGCGAGCCGGCGCGCGAAAGGGCCGTTCGTCGTCGTCGATTGCGGCTCGATCCCGCACGAGCTGATCGCATCCGAGCTCTTCGGCCACGCGAAGGGCAGCTTCACGGGCGCCGCGGGCGACAAGCAGGGCCTGATCGAAGCCGCGAACAAGGGCACGCTGTTCCTCGACGAGATCGGCGAGCTCGCGTTGGATCTGCAGCCGCAATTGCTCCGCGTGCTCGATCGCCGGCAAGTGCGCCGCGTCGGCGAGACGCAATCGGTCGACGTCGACATTCGCGTGATCGCGGCGACGCACCGCGATCTTCGCGCGATGGTCCGCGCCGGCACGTTCCGCGAAGACTTGTACTACCGGCTCGCCGTCGTCGCGACCTACGTGCCGCCGCTGCGCGAGCGCAAGAGCGACATCGCCGCGCTCGCACAGTGGTTCGCCGAGAAAATGGGCCGCGGCAGCTTCGCGCAATCGCCGGCGCTGCTCGAGCAGCTGCAGCGCCACGAGTGGCCGGGCAACGTCCGCGAGCTGCGCAACGTCGTCGAGCGCGCGCTGTCGCTCGGCGATGCCGGGCTCGCGGATCTCGCTGGCGATGCGCGGCCGCCGAGCGAATCGTCACCGATCCTGCCGATCGCCGGCGACGCCGACGTCAAGCGCGGCTCCAACCCCGACGTCCTCGAGCTGCCGTTCAAAGAAGCGAAGGCGCAGCTCGTCGAGTCGTTCGAGCGCGACTACTTGTCGGCGCTGCTCGCGCGTCACCACGGCAACATCTCGCGCGCGGCCGCCGAGGCCGGCATCGATCGCAACTACATCCATCGCCTGGTCAAGAAGTACGGGCTCGAAGTCGACCGAACGTGAAGCGCGTCGCGATCATCGCGGTCCTCGCGCTCGCGGCGTGCGGCGGCGGCAAGAAGAAGCACGAGCCGAAAGCGACCGGCTCGGCGGGCTCGGCAGGCTCGGCGACAACGGAGCCGAGCGACATCGACTGGACCTCGTGCAACGCGGCGCTGCGCCAGGCGGCGACCGCGCCACTCGACAATCGGCCTCAGCTCGTGATCGATGGCTGCAAGGTCTGCGGCGATTGGACGCCGCTGCTCAAGTGGCAGACGACCGAGGCCGGCGGCGGTCCGTCGCGCCAACAGATCATGACCGCGATGGATCGTTGCCACGCGTACTGCAACGCCCAGGCGCGCCAGCAGTTCCTCGGCACGCTCGACGACGCGCGCGGCACGAACGGACGCACGCCGTGGCATCACCTCGGCACGCTGTGCAAAGCCGAGGTCAGCGCGCTGCCCGACGATCGGTTCGAGAGCCCACCGCTGTTCGCGCTCGACCGCATCGCGCGCGCCGCTGCGAAGCACGGCGGTGACAGTGCCAATCTCGCGCTCGCGGTCGAGTTTCCGCTGCCGGCGGTCTCGCTGACCGGATCGGGCATCACGATTCCGGACGTCGATACCGAAGTGAATCCGACGGCCGGACCGATCGCGATCACGATCACCGGCGGCGCGATGTATCTCGCGAAGTTGCCGCGCGCGCACATGACGGCGACCGGGCTCGCGGTCGATCTCGGCGGCTATCCCGGCGACGTGGTCAAGCCCGAGAACCTCGCCGACGCGTTGGCGAAGCTCGCCGATCCGAACGGCGGCATCGTCGCGATCTCGATCTTGGCGCCGACCGCGACGCCGGCCGAACAGCTCGTGCCGATCATCGCCGCGGCGGCGAAAGCCGCGCCGGTTTATTTGGCGGCAAACGCGGCGAACACGCCCGAGGGGTGGGACTTGCCGGGCAACATTCCGGTCGCGCTCGAGATCGCCGCGAAACCCGGCAAAGACACGTACAAGATCACGCACGAGCTCACCGTGCAAAATCTCGCGACCGAGCTCGCGCAGCGATCGAAAGCCGGCGTGAAGAAGCTCGCGCTCGCGGGCCCCAAGTAGCGCGCGGCGCGATATCCTCGCCGTCCGTGTACGACCTCGTCGTCATCGGTGGCGGGATCACCGGCGCCGGCATCGCGCGCGATGCTGCGTTGCGCGGCGTCAAGGTCGCGCTGTTCGAGAAAGCCGACTTCGGCGCGGGCACGTCGTCGAAGTCGAGCAAGCTCATCCACGGCGGCTTGCGCTACCTCGAGCACGGCGAGATCCGGCTCGTGTTCGAGTCGGTGTCCGAGCGCCGCGTGCAGACGCGCGTCGCGCCGCACCTCGTGCGCCCGCTGCCGTTCCTGGTGCCGATCTACGACGGCGTGCGGCCCGGCTTCGAGATCATGAACGTGGGGCTGTGGCTCTACGATTCGCTCGCGCTGTTTCGCTCGCCGCGATTGCACAAGGCCTATCGCGGCACCAAAGCGGCGCTGACGATCGAGCCGCAGCTCCGCGCCGATGGCCTGCGCGGCGTGCTCGAGTATTACGACTGCGCGACCGACGACGCGCGACTCGTGCTCGAGAACGCGATCGACGCGATCGCGCTCGGCGCCGAGTGCCACACGTACACCGAAGTGCTCCGGTTCGAGCGCGATGGCAATCGCCGGATCACCGGCGTCGTCGTGCGCGATCGGCTGAGCGGCAAGCAATGGACCGCCCAGACGCGCGCCGTGATCCTCGCCGCCGGCGCGTGGACCGACGAGATGATCGCGCGCTTCGAGCTTCCCGAGCGAAAGCTGCTGCGGCCGACCAAGGGCGTGCACATCGTGATCCCGCGCGAACGCCTGCCGCTCGCACGCGCGATCACGCTGATCTCGCCGGTCGACGCCCGCGTGATGTTCGCGATCCCGTGGCGCGAACGCACCGTGCTCGGCACGACCGATACCGACTACACCGGCCCCGCCGACGACGTCGCCGCCGACGCGAGCGACGTGAAGTATCTCGTCGACAGCGGCAACGGCTACTTTCCCGGCGCGAACCTGACGACCGACGACGTGATCGCGACGTGGGCCGGCTTGCGCCCGTTGATCGCCGCGCCACCGGATGTCGACGAGAGCTCCGTGTCGCGCGAGCACGAGGTATTCACGCGCAAAGACGGCCTCGTGATCATCGCGGGCGGCAAGCTCACGACGTATCGCCGGATGGCGCGCGAGACCGTCGGCAAAGCGCTCGAGCTGTTGCACGAGCTCGGCGAATCGCCGGCCGCGAAGCGCGAGACGACAAAGCATCGTCCGTTGCCCGGAGCGGTCGGCGTCGACACACCCGATCTGGAAGGCGTCGCGTTGATCGGTCGCAAGCTCATGCACGAGTTCGGGCTCGACGTCGACACCGCGACGCACTTGTGCGGCGTCTACGGCACGCGCGCGTCCGTGCTCGGCGCCGCGATCGCCAGCAATCGCGCGCTCGGCGAGCGCATCGATCCCGAGCTGCCGTACGTCTGGGCCGAGGTCGACTTCGCCGCCTCGCACGATCTCGCGCGCACCGTCGACGACGTGCTCGCGCGGCGCGTGCCGCTCTTGCTCGTGTCGCGCGACAACGGGCTCGGCGTCACCGATCGCGTCGCCGCGGTGCTCGCCGCGCGCTTGGGCTGGGACGCCGCGACGACGCAGCAACTCGCCGACGAGTACCGCCGCGAGGTCGCGCTCGCGCGACGTTGGCAGGCCGAGCAGGCCAAGCACGCGTGACCAAACAGCTCGTCGAGACCATCGGGCTCTACGGCGCGATCGTCGTGATCGCCTACGTCGCGGGGATGTTCCCGCTCGTGTCGATCGAAGCATTCCTCGTCGGCTACTGCGCACTCGAGCCGGTGACGTGGCCGCAGCTCGTCGTCATGGTGTTACTCGCCGCGCTCGGTCACCAGCTCGCGAAGACGACGTGCTGGGCGGCGGGCGTCGGCGCGCTCGAGCACGGTCGCGTCAAGCCACTGCTCGAGCGCTGGCGACCGCGACTCGAGCGCTGGAATCGTCATCCGAACTGGGTCTTCTTCTTCGCGGCGTCGATCGGTCTGCCGCCGATGTGGCTGATCGGCTTCATCGCCAAACCGATCATGCACATGCGGTTCTGGCCGTTCACGTTCGCCGGCTACGGATTGCGCGCCGGCCGCTACGCCGTGCTCGCGATCATTCCCATTCTCGCGAAGTGACGTAATCTCGCGTCATGTACAAGCTCCTCGCGGCGATCGCGATCGCGTTCGGCCTGTTTGCATCGCCCGTGCTCGCGCAAGCGACCGCCGGCTCGGCGGCCGCGCAAAAGTCGGCGCTGATCGATCTCAACTCGGCGACGGCCGATCAGCTCAAGACGCTGCCCGGCATCGGCGACGCCTACTCGAAGAAGATCATCGCGGGCCGGCCGTACGCGAACAAGACCCAGCTGGTCTCGCGCAGCATCGTGCCGCAGGCGACCTACGACAAGATCAAGGATCTCGTGATCGCGAAGCAGAGCAAGTGATGACGGCGTCGTCGCGCGTGCTCGTCATCGACGACGAGAAGAACATCCGCGCGACGCTGACCGTCTGTCTCGAAGCGATCGGCTGCACCGTCGCGACCGCGAGCTCGACGGAGACCGCGCTCGCCGCCGTCGCGCGCGCGTCGTTCGACCTCGCCTTCTTGGATCTCCGGCTCGGCAGCGAAGACGGCATGGCGCTGATCCCGCGCTTGCTCGCGGCGCGCCCGGCGCTCGCGATCGTCGTGATCACCGCATACGCGACGATCGATACCGCGGTCGAAGCGATCAAGCTCGGCGCCGTCGAGTACGTCGCCAAGCCGTTCACGCCCGCGCAGATCCGCCACGTCACCGATCAAGTGCTCGGCCGGCGCCGCGCCGAAGCGCGCGCGTCGCAGCTCGAAGCGCAGCTCGCCGACGAGCTGCCCGGCACCGACATCGCGACGCGCTCGCCGATCATGGCGCGCGCACTCGAAGTGATCACGCGCGCCGCCGAGTCGGACGCGCCGATCTTGTTGCGCGGCGAGAACGGCACCGGCAAAGGCGTGCTCGCGCGGCTCGCGCACGCGTCGAGCAAGCGCTCGGCCGCGCCGTTCGTCGTCGTCAATTGCCCGACGCTCTCGGGCGAGCTGCTCGCGAGCGAGCTGTTCGGCCACACGCAAGGCGCGTTCACCGGCGCGGTGCGCGATCAGCCCGGCCGCGTCGAGGCCGCGGAAGGCGGCACGCTGTTCCTCGACGAGATCGGCGAGATCGAGCCGCCGCTGCAGGCGAAGTTGCTCCGCTTTCTGCAAGACAAGGAGTTCGAGCGCGTCGGCGAAGCGAAGCTGCGTCGCGCCGACGTCCGCGTGATCGCCGCGACCAATCGCGACCTCGACGCCGACGTCGCGGTCGGTCGCTTTCGCGAAGACTTGCTGTTCCGCCTCAACGTCATCGAGGTCGCGGTGCCGGCGCTGCGCGATCGCCCCGAAGACATCGCGGTGCTCGCGCGCGGTTTTCTGGCGTTCTTCGCGCGGTCGGCGAATCGGCCGACGCCGGAGCTCGCCCCCGACACCGAAGCCGCGCTGCTCGCGTACAGCTGGCCCGGCAACGTGCGCGAGCTTCGCAATGCGATGGAGCGCGCGGTGATCCTCGTGCCCGCGCGGCGGCTCGGCGTCGATGCCCTGCCCGAGCGCATCGCCGCTCACGCGCACGCCGCGCCGAAGCTCGGCGGCGACTTCTCGGTCGATCAGATCGAGCGCGAGCACATCGAGCGCGTGATCTCGCGCGCACCGACGCTCGAAGACGCGGCGAAGATCCTGGGCATCGACGCGTCGACGCTGTACCGCAAGCGCAAGCGCTACGACGTCTGACGCGAGTTGGTTTCCCAGCCGTACATGCGCCCGCACATCATGCGGACAAGTGCGGTTCGGGCGCCAGCATCGTTCGATTATAGCGCCAGCGGCACCGTGAACCAGAACATCGTCTGAGCTGACGACGACTCGACGCCGATGTCGCCGCCGTGAGCGCGCACGATCTCGCGCGCGATGTAGAGCCCGATGCCGGCGCCACCCGGCGGTGCACCGGGCACGCGCACGTACTTGTCGAAGATCGCCTGCTGGTATTCCGCCGGCACGCCGGGCCCGTGATCGACCACCTCGACGCGCAGCTTCGCGCCGTCCTCGCGCGCCCGCACGATGACGTCGCTACCGCCGCCGTAGCGGATCGCGTTCGAGATCAGGTTATCGAGCACCAGCACGAGGCGCTCGCGATCGGCGCGGATCGGCGGCATGCCCGGCAACAGCTCGACGCGCACGCGCGCATCGTGGTGCGACGCGTCGATCAGCGCTTCCGGATCCAGCGGCGCGAGCCGCAGCTCCATGCGGTCGGCCTGGATGCGCGACAGATCCAGCAGCTCGTCGACGATCGATTGCAAGCGGTCGCAATCTTCGCGCGCGGCGAACGCGAGATCCGCTTGCTTGTCGTTGAGCGCGCCGATCTGCTGCTCGCACAGCAGATGGATCGCCATGCGCAGCGACGTCAACGGCGTGCGCAGCTCGTGCGCGACGGTCGCGACCAGATCGTTGCGCAGCTCCTCGAAGCGGCGCAGCCGCGTGACGTCTTGCAGCACGATCGTCGCCGCGATCACGTCGCCTTCTTCGGCGTACAGCGGCGCGGCGCGCGGCAACAACGCGCGCGTACCGACCGCGACGGCCTCCTCGAGGTTCGCGACGTACGCGCCGTGCCCGCCGGCGACGTGTGCGCGCAGCTTTTCGACCACCGCGCGAACATTAGGTTCCAGCATCGCGAGCGCGTTCGGCGTCGCCGGATCGACCTTCAAGATCGACTCGGCGGCTTGATTCGCGTGGCGCAAGCTGCCGTCGAGGCCGATCACGAGCACGGCGTCGGGCAAGCTGTCGATCGTCGCCTGCGCGGCGAGCTGCGCCTCGAGCAGATCGCCGAGCGAGCTCTTGCGATAGCGCTCGAGGTGATCCGCCATCGTGTTGAGCTCGCGCGCGAGCTCGCCGACCTCGTCGCGGCTCGTCACCTGCGCGCGCACCAACACGTCGCCTTCGCCGAGCCGGCGCGCCGTCGCGGCGACCACGCCGAGCGGGCGCAGCACGCGCGTCGTCATCACCGATGACGCGACGACGGCGAGCACGAGCCCGAGCACCGAGATCGCGACGAGCAGCGTGTTCGATTCGCCGGCGAGCCGTTGCGCGCTGTCGCTCTTGCGGATCATCGCGTCCTGGTTCATCGCCAAGATCGCGTCGGCGGCGTCTTTGACCGCCAAGAACTCCGGCAACAGCGTCGGGAAGTAGCGCGCCGGCAAATCTGCGGTCGCGAGCACCGGCCGCACGGCGGCGATATCGCGCGAGTAGGCCGCCCAGCGCGCGGCGAGGTTCTGCGTCGCCTCGCGCTCGCCCGGCTCGGTGATGTTGTCGCGCTGCGCTGCGAGCTCGCGCTCGAACGGCGGGATGTTCGCGTCGATCTGCGCGCCGCCCTGATCGGGACGGCCGGCGACCGCGAACATCACCCCGCTATCGATGCGCTCGGCGTATTCCTTCATCCGCTGCGAGGCGAGCACGCTGCGGTAGTTGTCTTTCATGATCTCGCCGGAGCCGCGGCCGAGCGCGCGCGTGACGCCGCTGCCGACGATGATCGCGATCGCGAGCGCGGCGACGAGCGGCAGCTGCGCCGCGAACAGCTTCGTGCGGACCTTCACGCGTCACGCTCGTCGTTGATCGACACGATGTGGACGTCCATATCTTTCGCCTCGGCGAGCAAGCGCAGCGGCATCGCGCGACCGAGCCATTGCCGCCACGCCGGCTGATGCGAGCGGCCGATCACGATGTGACCGACGCCGTGCGAGCGCGCGAAATCGACGAGCGCCGGCACCGGATCGCGCGCCTGCAGCCGGATCACCTCGGCACCGAGCTCGCGCGCGAGGTCGATGTTCGCGAGCAAGTGGCGTTGCGCTTCGGCATCGATCCGCGTCGGCGCCTCGCGCGGCGTCTCGACGTAGACGACGAACCAGTCGCCGCTGAGCCGGCCCGCCATGCGCGAGCCCTTGCGCAGCATCGCCTCGGCGTGCGGCGGATACGACGACATGCACACCATCACGCGGCTGCGTGCCGCGACCGGTCGGACTTCACCGCGCGCACGCGATTCGCTCTGGCGCTCGAGGCTCTCGGCGACCTCGCGCAGCGCGAGCTCGCGCAGCGTCATCAAATTGCCGTCTTGAAAGAAGTGCTGCAACGCCCACTCGACCTTGTCGGCCGCGTAGATCTTGCCGGCGCGTAGTCGCTCGAGCAGATCCTCGACGGACAGATCGAGGTTGACGACCTGCACCGCCTCTTTCAAGAAGCTATCGGGCACGGTCTCGCGGATCGGCACGCCGCTCGCCTTCTCGACCACGTCCTTGAGCGATTCCAGGTGCTGGATGTTGAGCGCGCCGATCACGTTGATGCCGGCGCTCAAGATGTCGACGACATCCTGGTAGCGCTTCTTGTTCTTGCCGCCCGGCACGTCGGTGTGCGGGATCTCGTCGACGATGCAGATCTGCGGCTTGCGCGCGAGGATCGCGTCGGTGTCCATCTCGTCGACGTCGACGCCGCGATAGCTCGACGCGCGACGCGGGATCACGTCGAGCCCGTCGAGCAACTTCGCGGTGTCGGCGCGACCGTGGGTCTCGACGAAGCCGATCACGACGTCGACGCCGCGCTGCTTCAAGGCGTGCGCCTCCTCGAGCATGCGATACGTCTTGCCGACGCCGGCCGCGAAGCCGATGTAGAGCTTGAGCCCGCCGCGCCGCGCGCGCTGGACGACTTCGAGGAAGTCCTCCGCGCGGGTCCGGACGGTCGTCATGACTGCATCGTAAGCGCGTTCGGCGAGACGTCGAGCGTGCAAGCTGCACGACACGCCTTGCAACTTGCAAACGAGCCGGTGAGCATGCGGCCATGCGGTTGGTGATCGCGCTGGTGGGCTGTGCGATCGCGAGCACGGCGTACGCCGATCCGGCGCCGTCGATCACGATCGGCGGCTACGTCGAAGCGTTCTATCAATACAACTTCGATCGGCCGTCGAATCTCGTCACCGCGTATCGCGCGTTCGACGATCGCAGCAACTCGTTCACGATCGACAACGCCGTGCTCGACGTCGTCGGCACCGCCGGCGAGGTCTCCACGCACGTCGCGCTGCAGATCGGCAACACGCCGTCGCAGTACTACAGCGACGAGCCGACCTACGCCGGAGTCGCCGGCATCGGCGCGAGCGACGCGAACCTGTGGCGCGTCGTCCAGCAAGCGATCGTCGCGTACAAGCCGGGCGATCTGTTGCTCGAAGGCGGCATCTTCCTGTCGCCGATCGGGTTCGAGAACCTCGCGATCAAAGATCAATGGAACTGGTCGCGCTCGAACCTGTTCGACGCGCTGCCGTTCTATCACGCCGGTGTGCGCGCGACGTATCCGCTGTCGTCGACGGTCACCGCGGTCGCGATGGTCACGAACGGCTGGAACGACATCGTCAATCGCAACCCGTATCCGTGCGTCGCCGGCGTCGTGATGTGGGCGCCGAACAGCGACGTGTCGACGCAGTTCATCTACTTCGGCGGCGTCGAGCCACCGCCCGGCACGCCGGTCGGCCAACCGTGGCGCAATTTGTTCGACGCCGTCGCGAGCTGGAACATCTCGCCGGTGCTGCAGGTCGCCGCGCACGCCGATGCCGGCGTCGAGCCCGACGACCTCGGCACGACGAGCTGGTTCGGCGGCGCCGCCTACGTGCGCGTGCACGTATTGCCGAAGCTGTTCGTCGTCGCGCGCGCCGATTATCTCCACGAGCACGATGCCGACGGTGCGCCGCGCTTGTTCTTCCCGGCCGCGACGGTGCACTCGATCACGCTGACCGCCGACGTTCGCCCGGCAAAGAACCTATCGGTGCGGCTCGAGTTTCGCGACGATCGCGCGAGCTCGGCGATGTACTTCCGCGGCGATGTCGTGACCGACGCCGATGGCAACGACATCGCGAATGCGACGTCGCAGCAGACGCTCACGCTCGGCGCGGTGAGCTGGTTCTAGGCCGAATCAAGACCGTATCCATTCCGCCCCGCATCTTTACGGTTTCTTGATACGGCTGGCGCTACTCGTGGGGAACGCAGATGCGGAACCTCGCCCAGCGGCTGTTCGGGCGCGCGCGCGACCTACGCGACCCGCACGTGTTCCACCAGATGAGCCTGGTGGCGTTTCTCGCGTGGGTCGGTCTCGGCGCCGACGGCTTGTCGTCGTCGTCGTACGGCCCCGAAGAAGCGTTCAAAGCGATCGGCCACTGGGATCCGATCGGCTGCGATTCGGTCACCAACGGCGCGTGCAAGTTCATCCCGGACCACGCGTATCTCGCCGTCTTTCTGGCGGGCGCGATCGCCGCGACCGTCTTCATCATCTCGTGGAGCTATCGCAGGATCATCGAAGAGTTTCCGCACGGCGGTGGCGGCTACATCGTCGCGACGAAGTACTTCGGGCCGTACGTCGGCGCGGTCTCGGGCTCGGCACTGCTCGTCGACTACGTGCTGACGATCGCGGTGTCGCTGTCGTCGGGCGTCGACGCGATGCTCAACTTCTTCCCCGCGCTGCTCGCGCACAAGCTCGTGATCGTGCTCGTCGTGCTCGTGATCCTGACGTGGATGAACCTGCGCGGCGTCAAAGAATCGGTCACGATCCTCACGCCGATCTTCTTGGTGTTCCTCGTCACGCACGCCGTGCTCATCTTCGGCGCGGTCGGCGCGAACCTCGGCAAGGCCGGCGAGATCGCGCACTCGGTGTCGACCGGCTCGCGCGAGCATCTGTCGACCGCCGGGCTCGTCGGCGTCGCGCTCGTATTCATGCGCGCGTTCTCGCTCGGCGGCGGCACGTTCACCGGCATCGAGGCCGTCTCGAACGGCATCGCGATCATGCGCGAGCCGCGCGTGCGCACCGCGAAGCGCACGATGGTGCTGATGGCGACATCGCTCGCGATCACGGCGAGCGGCATCTTGCTCGCGTATCTATTGCTGCACGTCTCGCCCGAGCGCGGCAAGACGATGAACGGCATCCTCGCCGAGAAGTTCTTCGGCGACAGCACGATCGCGTACGTCATCGTGATCATCACGTTGATCTCCGAAGGTGCGCTGCTGTTCGTCGCGGCGCAGGCCGGCTTCGTCGACGGTCCGCGCGTGATGGCAAACATGTCGCTCGACGGCTGGCTGCCGCGCCAGATGGCGGCGCTCTCCGAGCAGCTGACGATGCGCAACGGCGTCTACTTGATGGGCGGCGCTGCGGCGGCGGTGTTGATCTACACCGGCGCGTCGGTCGACGCGCTCGTCGTCATGTACAGCATCAACGTGTTCATCACGTTCACGCTGTCGAACGTGTCGATGATGCGGCACGCCGCGCACACCAAAGAGGGCAACTGGCGCCGCGCTCTCTTCGTCCACGCGCTCGCGGCGAGCGTGTGCGCGATGATCCTCGTCGTCACGCTGATCGAGAAGTTCGCCGAGGGCGGCTGGTTGACCGCGGTGATCACCGTGACGCTCGTCATCGTGTGCGTGCGCATCCGCGGCCACTATCGCCGCGTCGGCACCAAAGTCGCGGAGCTGTCGAAGGCGCTCGAGATCGATTCACCGCCGCCGACGGATCTGAAGACGCCCGTCGAGCTCGATCCGAGCGCGCCGACCGCGGTCGTGCTCGCCGGTGGCTACGGTGGACTCGGCCTGCACACGCTGATGCAGATCCCGCGCATCTTCCCCGGCCAGTTCCGTCAGGTCGTGTTCGTGTCGGCGAGCGTGATCGATGCCGGCGTGTTCAAGGGCAAGGACGAGATCGAAGCGATGCGCAGCCAGTGCGACGCCGACCTCGGCAAGTACGTCGAGTTCGCACGCACGCACATGGGCTGGGCCGCCGATTGCGACTCTGCGATCGGCACCGAGGCCGTCGCCGAGCTCGATCACCTGTGTCGCGAGGTCGCGCTGCGCTTCCCGCGCTCGGTGTTCTTCGCCGGCAAGCTGATCTTCGCGCAGGACAGCTGGTATCAGCGCATCCTTCACAACGAAACCGCGGCGGCCGTCGAGCGCAGACTGCAATTTGCAGGATTGCCGATGATCGTGATGCCGATCCGCATGTTTGGTTCTTGATCGAAACTTGACGGCGCGCGCTTCGAAACGGCGTTACGCATGATGGGTGAACCGCGACGTCTACATCGCGCTGATCGTCGCCGCGATCCTGCCGCTGATCGCCGCGCCGACGAGCTCGGGCGGGACGCTGTGCGGGCTGATGCTCGCCGCCGGCGTCGCCGGGCTCGTGGTCGATCGGCCGCGCGTTCCGCGCGCGCGCGTCATCGACCGGCGCTAACCTGCACGCTGGTGCCCGGCCCGAACCGAATCCGCTCGTACGCGATCGCCGCGTTCGGAGTCGCGCTCGCGACGCTCGCCGGCGAGCTTGCCGATGGCCACGTCACGCTCGCCGATCAGGCGATGCTCTACTTGCCCGCGATCCTGTTCGCCGCGCTCGGCGGTCGCGGTGCGAGCTTGGCCGCCGCCGCGTTGTCGGTCGCCGCCTACGACTTCTTCTTCGTGCCGCCGCGGCTGACGTTCGCGGTCAGCGACGCGCGCTCGCTGATCACGTTCGCGGTGATGTTCGGCGTCGGCACCGCGATCGGCACGTTGGTCGCTCGCCTGCGCGCCGCCGAGGCCGCCAGCCGCGAGCGCGAACGCCGGACCGCCGCGTTGCTCGCATTCACGCGCGATACCGCGGCCGCGAGCGAGGTCAGCGAAGTGCTCGACGCCGCGCGCCGCCACGTCACCGAGCTGCGCGACGATCAGGCGTTCGTCGACGCCGTCGGCCACCAAGCCGCGGTCGCGGTCGGCCGGCTCGAGCTCGCGGCGGAGGCGCGCGAGGCGGCACTGCGCGTGAAAGCCGAGGAGCTGCGCAACACGTTGCTGTCGTCGGTGTCGCACGATCTGCGCACGCCGCTCGCCGCGATCACCGGCATGGCGACGTCGCTGCGCGATCTCGCGGGCGATCGCTCGGCCGAGGAGCGCGAGGCGCTCGACACGATCGTCGAAGAAGCACAGCGACTGTCGCGGATCCTGACCAATCTGTTGTCGATCACGAAGGTCGAGAGTGGCGCGGCGCCGCGGCGCGAGTGGGTGCCGCTCGAAGAGATCATCGGCTCGGCGCTGTCGCGACTCGAGCGCGAGCTCGACGGTCGCGCGGTGAGCGTCGACGTACCCGACGGTGCGCTCGCGCACGTCGATCCGATCCTCGTCGAGCAACTGCTGCTCAACTTGCTCGAGAACGCCGCGAAGCACACGCCGCCCGGCACGGCGATCGACGTGCGCGTCGCGCGGCAAGCGGATCGCGCGGTGCTCGAGATCGCCGATCGCGGCCCCGGCGTTCCCGCCGGCGCGCGCGTGTTCGACAAGTTCGTGCGCGGCAAGACGAGCGCACCCGGTGCAGGATTGGGTCTCGCCGTATGTCGCGGCATCGCGGTCGCGCATCACGGCGGCATCGATGTCGCCGCGCGCGACGGCGGCGGCGCGACGTTCGCCGCGTGGTTTCCCGACGAGGAACCACTGCCCGAGATCGAGGCGTGATGACGGGCGAGCTGATCTTGGTCGTCGAAGACGAAGCGCCGATGCGCCGCTTCTTGTGCACCGCGCTCGCGAGCCACGGCTTTCGCGTCGCCGAGGCCGGCACGCTCGCCCAAGCCGAGCGCGCCGCGACCGAGCAGCGTCCCGCAGCCGTACTGCTCGATCTCGGCATGCCCGACGGCGACGGCCTCGATCTATTGCGCCGCTTGCGCGAGTGGTCGACCGCGCCGGTGATCGTGCTGTCGGCGCGCGATCGCGAAGACGACAAGGTCGTCGCGCTCGATGCCGGCGCCGACGATTACCTGACCAAGCCGTTCGGCACGAGCGAGCTGCTCGCGCGGATTCGCGTCGCGCTGCGCCACGCGCGCGATCACGGCCACACCGGTGACGACGACAATCCGATCGTCGCGGTCGGCCCGATGCGCATCGATCAGGCGCGCCACGAAGTCACCGTCGACAACGAGCTCGTGCATCTCACGCCGATCGAGTTTCGCTTGCTCGCCCTGCTCGCGCGTCATGCCGGTAAAGTCCTCACGCATCGCCAGCTGCTCCACGACGTCTGGGGCCCGCGCGACACGCACCAGACGCACTACCTGCGCGTCCACATGGCGGCGCTGCGCCGCAAGATCGAAGCCGATCCGGCACGGCCGCGCTGGCTGATCACCGAAGCCGGCGTCGGCTATCGCCTCAAGGACGAATGACCGGCGTCGCCGCGCCGGTGCCGTCCCAGCACGCGACGCCGCCGTTGGTAACGATGGAACAGCCACGGGTGCCGTTCGCGACGAGCGAGGTCGCGCCCGCGACGCCGTCGACCACCGGTGCCGCCGCGTTGCCTTTCGCGCCGCAGCGCACGGTCGCATTCGCGAGCCGCGCGCACGTACTCGCCGCCTCGACGACGGTCACCATCGCAGGCCACGGTCGCGCGGGCTTGCACGTGTCGTCGAGACAGACGAGCTGCTTGCCCGCCGTGATCGCGCACGTGCCGGCATCGAAGTCGAGATGCGCGAGCTTGCCGCCGAACGGCAAGATGTCGTTTGGCTTCGGCGGCGGTGGTGGCTGCGGCGCGAACCGACCGACACGACGCGGGCCGTGGCCGCGATTGTGCGGTCCCGATTTGATCAGCGGCGGCTTCGGTGGTGGCGGCGGCGCCGGCGCCTGACACGGCGCCGCCGAGCCGACGCAGCGAACGTCACCGCCGCCGTCGATCGCGCACGCCGCGTTCGGCATCGTCGCGAGCTCGGTCGCGCCGGCGATGTCGGCTTTCATCGGCGCGCCGTCGTCGAGCCACGTCACGACGCTGCCGTCGTCGCGCAGCGCCGCGCGATCGCGCAACGCGGTGACGTGATCGACTCCGGGCACCGGCGTCGGCGCGTGATGCGCACCGGTCTGCGTGCGATGACCGCGCGCGTCGACGTCGCCCCAGCACACGAACGGGCCGTCCTTCGCGGTCGCGCAGCTCGCACCGCCGAGCGCAAACACCCGCATCATGTCGTGCACGCCGACGACGCCGGTCGGCGTCAGGGTCGGTCCGGCCTTCGGACCGAATCCGATCTTGCCCCAACACGCGATCGACGCATCGTCGAGCAGCGCGCACGCGTGATCGTCGCCGAGCGCGAGGTGCTGCACGCCGCGCACGTTCGGCTGCACCGGCGTCGCCGAATCCTTCGTCGTGCCGTCGCCGAGCTGGCCGCTATCGTTGCCGCCCCAGCACCGCACGGTGTGGTCCGACATCACCGCGCACGTCGCGTGCAAACCGATCGCGAGCTCGGTCGCGGTCGGCGCGACTGCCGCGATCGGAGCTGCATCGCGCGCGACTGCAATCGCCGCGTCGCTGCCGATCGCGATCGTCGCGTCTTGCAGCACCGACACCGGCTTCGCGCCGTCGCGTTTGCACGCGACGAGCATCACGACCAACCACGCGTGCTTCACGATCGCCGTGCCTCGACGAACCGCAGATCGACGCGTGCGAGCAACGTGCGAACGCGCTCGGCCATCGCTTCGAATTCGGTCAGCTGCGATGCCTCGAACAGCTTGTTCGCGAAGCTCATGATGCGCACGAGGTAGCTGAACACGTTGCCTTCTTCGTGCTCCAGGTTGTGCTTCTCGACGAACTCCAAGAACGACGCGCCGCTGTCTTCGAGCTGCGCCCACACGTTCTTCGGCTTCTTGCCGCCGTGGAGCTCGGGATGCGGTATCTTGCTCGCGAGCTCCTGATGGATCAGCTCGATCTTCGTCAGCACGCGCGGATGCTCCTTTTCCCACGCGGCTTCGACGTCGTCCCACGTGACGTGCGGATTCTCCATTCGCAGCTCGCGCAGCTTCGTCCGCATCCACTCGCGCTTCTCGTCTTCGCCTTTGCGATCGAGCACGCGCTGCACGATGTCGTTATCGATCAAGTATTCGACGAGCTCGCGCAGCTCGACGTACTCGAGCTGGTGATTGAACAACACGTAGAAGATCAACAGGCCGTCCATGCCCTGCAGCTCGCGGATCATCTGACCGCCGACTTGCTTGCCGTGCTCGTCGAGCACGCCGATCGCTCGCATGTTCGCGACGAGCTGCGCGAGGATCTTCTGTAGCTCCTTGCGATCGCGATCGCCGAGCAACAGGTTGTCGATCACGGTCACGATATCCAGGCGCATCGACGGCGGCAGCGACGCTTCGGCGGCCGCAATGCGCGCATCGAGCTCGGTCGCGGCCGCGGTCGACAGATCCGGCAACCCGATCGCGAGCACCTGCTCTGCCGTGATCTTGGTCTTGCTGCGCAGCTCGGCGGGCTCGCCGCGTACGAGCTCGCCGTGCATCTCGGGCGTCCAGATCAAGTCGCCCTTTTTCTGCGCGTCCATGCGCAAGCGGCCGTAGACCGAGCGCTTGACCTTGGCCTCGTCGTAGGCCGGCCGCTTCGCCGCGTCCTTGAGCTCTTTCTTGAGATCGCTCGTCACTTGCTCGGGCGCGAGCGTGATCGCGAGGCCTTTGTCGTCGAACTGCGGCCGGCCGG
>DASXEF010000834.1:0-1551 GCA_036490255.1 Kofleriaceae bacterium | reverse complement strand
GCGCGTGCTCGCGATCGCGGTGCAGATCGCGCGTGGCTTGGCGGCGGCGCACCGCAGCGGCGTCCTGCATTGCGACGTGAAGCCGGCCAACGTGATGGTCGGCGACGACGGCGTCGCGAAGCTGGTCGACTTCGGGCTCGCGCAGATCGTGCGCGGTCGCGCCGGCGCTGCGACGTTGATGTCGGGCACGCCGGACTACATGGCGCCCGAGATCTGGGCAGGCGAGCCACCGAGTCGGCGGTCCGATGTCTATTCGCTCGGCGCCGTGTTGTACGAGCTCGTCTCGGGTGCGCCGCCGCTGGCAAAACTGCCCGTCGCCGAGCTCGCGAATGCGAGTCGACAGGCGGAAGTGCTCCCACTCGAAACCGACCCGAGGTTGGCGACGATCGTGATGCGTTGCCTCGGGCGAGATCCGGAGCTCCGCTTCGCCGGCGGCGAAGAGCTCCGCGAGGCATTGGAGCAACTCGATGCCGCGCGAACGCAACCGACGAACGCGGGCGAGAACCCGTATCGCGGGTTACGGCCGTTCGAGGCTGCGCACCGCGGCGTGTTCTTCGGGCGCGGCATCGAGGTCGCCGCGTTGATCGATCGGCTGCGATCGTCGTCGCTGGTCGTCGTCGCCGGCGATTCCGGCGTCGGCAAATCTTCACTCGTCCGTGCAGGCGTGCTGCCCGCGCTCGCCGACGGCGCGCTCGATCCCGAGCGAAGCTGGCGGACGATCACGATCGTGCCCGGGCGGCGCCCGCTGTTGGCGTTGGAACGCGCACTCGACGATGCCGGACTCGCCGAGCGCTTGCTCGACTCACCAGATCTGCTCGCGCGCGAGCTGCACCGTCGCTGCGGCCGCGGCAGCGGTTTCGTCATCTTCGTCGATCAGCTCGAGGAGATCGTGACGGTCGCGGATCCGCTCGAGGCTGCGGCGTTCGACGCCGCGCTGGCTCGGATCAGCGAGGGCAATTCCGCGGTGAAGCTGATCGCGACCGTGCGCGCAGATTTTCTGCCGCGCATCGTCGGCTTGCCGAAGCTCGGCCAGGAGCTCGCGCGGCTGCTGTACTTCGTGCGGATGCTGCCTCCCGAGCGCATTCGCGACGTGATCACGGGCCCGGCGACGGCGACGCACGTCACGTTCGAATCCGACCAGATGATCGCCGAGCTCGCCGAAGCGACGGCGCGCGCCGGTAGCGGTGGCTTGCCGTTGTTGTCGTTCGCGCTCGCCGAGCTGTGGGAGGCACACGATCGAGATCTGCACGTGATCACCCGCGCGACCCTCGATGCGGTCGGCGGCGTTGCCGGTGCGCTCGCGCGTCACGCCGACATGATCCTCGCCGCGCTCACGCCGAGACAGCGCGAAGAAGCGCGGCACGTGCTGCTGCGGCTCGTCTCGGCGCTCGGCACCAGAGTGCGTCGCACGCGCGACGAGCTCGCGCTCGGCGATGGCAGCGGCGTCGCCCTCGATGCGCTCGTCAAGGGCCGGCTCCTCGTCGCGCTCGACGGCGACGGCGGCACGAGCTACGAGATCGCGCACGAAGTGCTCGTCGGTGGCTGGGGAAC
>DASXEF010000881.1:0-11699 GCA_036490255.1 Kofleriaceae bacterium | reverse complement strand
CCGATGCACGAGTGATCGCCGTAGCCGACGACGAACGCGTCGCCGCCGCGCTTGCTGAGCTCGCGCGCGATGCCGACCGCGCCTTCGGGCGTCGGCGCGGGCGCGGGCTTCGCCGGCTGCGTGCGGACCTGCTCGCGCGTCATCTTCCACGCGGCCTGGACGATCGAGCTGAGCGATGCATCGGGATCGACGGCGCGCAACGTGGATTCGGGGAAGTCCAGGCCGGCTGCGTCGTCGTCGCCGTGCACGGCCTCGTAGAACGCGATGCAACGCAGATCGTCGATGATCGTCGCGGTCGCGTGCCGAAACCACGCGGTCTCCGGCGCGAACCGCGACACCAACTCCACGATCACGCGGTCGGCGACGGCGGGGCCGCGGTACGCGACGATCTCGAGGTCCTTGCCCATGCATCGGCGTGTATCACGACGTAGATTGCGCCGGTGCGTTACACGCTGGCGATCACCGCCGCCGCCGCGGACATCGACGAGCTCGGTCACGTCTCGAACCAGGTCTACCTGCGCTGGGTGCTCGACGTCGCGATGGCGCACTCGGCGGCGCGCGGTTGGGATCATGCGGCGTATCGCGCGTTGGGCGGCATCTTCGTGGTGCGCCGCCACGAGCTCGATTATCTGGGCCAGGTCACGCTCGGCCAGCAGCTGGTCGCGGCGACGTGGGTCGAGTCGTGGAAGCTCGCGTCCTGCATTCGCGCGACCGAGATCACCCGCGACGGTGTGCTCGTCGCGCGCGGCGCGACGACGTGGGCGTTCATGTCGCTGTCGACGAGCCGGCCGCAGCGAATCCCCGACGAGCTGCGGGCAGCATTCGCGTGATCGCGAGGCCGAGCGTCGCCGGTCGCTCGAGCGTGGGGTCGTGGCCGGAGCCGGGGATCGATTCGAACGGCGCGCCGAGCGTGCGCGCGAGCTGCGTGTACTTGGCGTCGTCGGCGCCGGCGATCAACCCGACGCGGTCGCGCGGAAAGCTCGCGCGATAGTCCGGCATCTCGGCGAGGCCCATCTGCTCGAGGCTCTGCGCGAGCTGCTCGGGATCGTGGCGTAGCCGACGCTCGCGCCGCGCGGCCAAGCGATCGCCGGCGACATGGGCTTGCGACGCGAACAGCGGCTGCGCTGCCCACCGATCGACGAACGCCGCGATGCCATCCTCGCGCAGCACGCGAGCCCATGCGGCATCGCTCGCGCGTCGTGCCGGCTTTTCGTCGTCGGAGATTCCGGGATTGACGCCGATCAAGATCGCGCCGGCCACGCGATCGGTCGCGACCAAGCCGAGTGCGACGCGCGCGCCGAGCGAATAGCCGACGACGACGTCGATGCCGGCGAGCTGCTCGGCAACCGCGGCGAGGTTTGCATCCCAGCCGCGCTGCACGGCGATCTCGCCGTGACCGGGCAGGGCGAGCACGCGAGCCGCGTCCGGAACGCGGACGTCGGTCCACACCGACGGATCGCCGGCAAACCCGTGCAGGAGCGCGATCACAGCGGCGTATTGTTGGGCTGCGTGACGAGCTTCATGAACTCGTCGCGCGTTGCGAGTTGTTCGAGGAACACGCCGCGCACGCCGCTGGTCACGAGCCGAGCTTCGTGCGCGCCGACGCCTCGCGCCGCCATGCACATGTGCAGGCCTTCGATGTAGACGGCGCTGCCGTGGCTCTGCAGCTGCTCGTGCAAGGTGTCGGCGAGCTCGTGCGTGAGATCCTCTTGCAGCCGCGGGCCGCGCGCGAGCATGCGCGCGAGCCGCGTGAGCTTGGAGAGGCCGAGCACTTTCTCGACCGGAATGTACGCGAGCGAGATGTTGTAGACGACCGGCAGCAAGTGGTGCGGGCACACGCCGAACGCGATGTTGTGCTTCGAGATGACCATCTCGGTGTACTTCGCCGGGAACGTCTTCGACAGCAGCTCGGCGATCGCCGGGTTCACTTGCTTCTGATCGTGGACGAGCTCGTGGAAGCCTTTCGCGGCGCGCGCGGCGGTCTCGCGGAAGTTTTCGTCGTCGATCGCGTAGCCGAGCCTGCCGAGGCCTTGGATGATCTGTTCGTAGCCGCGCGTGAAGAGCGCGAGCGCTTCGGGGTCGAATTTGATGTCCATGGCGTGGCCTCGTACTTCGTCAGGATCGCTTTGGTCGACGCCGCCACGCCCATCGCGTGCGCTGACGTCCGTGAAACGCGTACGAGCGCGTCGTAGCCCGGAATCTCGACGCCGACAAGCGAACGCGGCGGCGTGCTCGCGAACACCGTGATGCGCAGCCGGCGATGGCTCAGCGTCTGGTCATGATGCGCGACCGGCTGTCCGATCGACGTAACGCCGAGGGCATCCGCGATCTCTAATGTCGATCCGGCCTGCGGCAGCTCCCACAGGCCGCCGAACAGCCCGTCGGGCACGCGGCGCGCGAGGACGATCTCGTCGCCGGCCTGCAGCCACAGCGCGAAGCGCTCGAGCACGGGCAGCTCGTGCTTGCGCTTGCGCGGCGCGACGACCGGAAACTTCGTCTGCTCGCCGCGCCGATTCGCGACGCAGCCGGCCGCGATCGGACAGACGAGGCAGCGCGGCTGCGTCGGCGAGCACAGCGTCGCGCCCAGCTCCATCAGGCCTTGGTTGAGGTCGCCGGGTTTCAAGCTCGCCGGCAGCGCATCGACGAGCTCGCCGGCGCGCCGCCACAGCTCGCGCTGACCGGCCGTCGACTTGATGTCGCTCGTGATCGCGTAGACCCGCGACAGCACGCGGGCGACGTTGCCGTCGACGAGCGGCGTGCGCTCGCCGAACGCGATCGACGCGATCGCACCGGCGGTGTACGGCCCGATGCCGGGCACTGCGCGCAGCTCGCTCGCGCGACTCGGCAGGTTGCCGGCAAACCGCGTCGCGACGGCCTGCGCGCCCTTCTGCAAATTGCGCGCGCGCGAGTAGTAGCCGAGGCCGGCCCACGCGGCGAGCACGGCGTCGAGCGGCGCCTCGGCGAGCGCGCGCACCGTCGGAAACGTCGCCATCCAGCGCTGCCAGTACGGGATCACCGTCTGCACGCGCGTCTGTTGCAGCATGATCTCGCTGACCCAGATCGCGTACGGATCGCGCGAGCGCCGCCACGGCAGGTCGCGTTGCACCGCCGCGTAGTGCTGCGCGATCGCGGCGGCGAGCTCGGCGGCGTTCACCGAGCGGTTGTATCAGTTGTACAGGTGGAGCATGAACGCGATCGCCGGCTCGAACGTGATGCCGATCGACGTCGTGCTCGTCGACATCGTCGAGTCCTGGCTGATCTCTTGGCTCGTCTTCGTGAACGCGATCAGCGGATTCGTCGCGGTCGCCGACAGCTGCCAGTGCTGCGACAGCCAGTAGCCGATGCCGATGCCCCAGCCGATGCCGAGCGTCGACGTGGTCTTCGTGTTGAAGTCGCCGGTCGGATCGTCCTTCGCGACGTCGAAGCCGATGCTGCCGACGATCTCGAAATCGATTTGGTGGTGGCGAAGCAGCGGATAGCGGACGAGCGTCGCGAGGCCGAATTCGCTCAGTGACTCGGTCGTCGCCGTGCCGGTACCGGGATCGGTGTTGATCGACGTGTTCGAGATCGTTACCGTCGGCTCGAACGTCAGTCCCGAGACCAGTCGCAGTCGCGCGCTCGCGATGTTCGGCTGCTGTAGATCGAACGAGCCGCCGTACGGCCGCTGGTAGCCGAGGCCGATCGCGAACGCGAGCTCGCTGGGACGATTGTCTACGATCGGATCGGCCGACAGGCGCTCGGGCTCCGGCGGTGGCGCGGGTGCGGGGGCCGGCGTCATCACCGGCACCGACGTCGGCGGGGGTGCAGGCGCAGCCGGCGGCGGCGTATCGGTGCCGGGATCCGGCTGTGGCTGCGCGCTCGCGACGCCACACAGCGCGACGAGCACGATCGAGATCTTACGCATCGGGAAGCTCCTGCTGGATGCATTGGGGTTCGCAGATGGCCTCGAGCTGCATGCAGCTCGTCTCGTACTGATCGATGCACGTCGAGCATTGCGGCGTGATCGTCGCGAGCTCGGGCTCGAGATCGGCGACGCACGAGCTCGTCGCGCCGGGTGTGATGCAATCGCAAAACGTCTGCGCGACCGTCTCGGTGTCGAGCGACGCCGGATCGGTACAGCCGCAGCACACCGCCGCAAACGCGAGCAGCCACCTCATGTGGAAAATTGTCCGCCGCGCGCGCGGGCCGGCGCAAATTATTGCGCGACGATGGGCCAGAACTGCCAGGCGACGCCTGCGCTCTGATCGCGCATCACGATCGCGAGCTGACCATCCTGCGTATCGGTCGGCGCGACGTTGATGAACGCGTCGTTGAGATCGAAGTCGTTCATCGTGCCGCACGACGTCAGCCAGTTGATGTTGTACGTCGTCGGATCGTTGTCGATGTGGAGCGGGATGTTCGTGTTCTGCGCGACGGCGATCGTCGTGCTGGGATCGGGCGTGTCCGAGCCGTCGATCATCAGATTCGTGAACGTCGGGTTGTCGGCGGAATCGCCGATGTAGACCGTCTTGAGCGCTTGAAAGCCGTCGGCGGTGATCTGGATCTCGACCGGTACCGGATCGTTCGAGCCGAGCCCGAGATCGCCGCGGACTTGATCGAGCTGGGTCAGGCCGGGCGCGGTGATCGTCGCGTTGTCGGCGCCGATGAGGTTCATCAAGCCGACCGGCGATAGCACTTCGGCATCGGTCGGCGGCTCGACCTGCACGCCCGAGCCGACGTGACCGACGAACACGTCGATGGTCGACGTCGCGCCCGGCAACACGTGCGGCGGCGTCGCGCGCACCGCGATGATGCGCTCGTGGGCGAGCTGCCATTGCGCGTCGATGTCGCCGGCGCAGCTCGCGAGCACGAGCACGAGCAACGCCTTCACAGCACACCTCGCACGCCGATCGACGGAATGATCGGGATCGATTTGAACGCCGCCTGCTGCGTGTAGTCGTAGCTGTAGAAGTACGTCACGACGCTCTCGTTCAAGTATACGTTCTGCACGTCGATGAAGTACGTCAGCTGGACAGGGCCTGGATGGGTCGCGTAATCGACGCGTAGATCGAGCTCGTTGTGCATCGGCGCGCGGGCCGAGTTCACCGGACCGTCGATCGGAACATACGAGTTGGTGTCGCTGTTCAAGATGCCGCCCGAGATCGGCGTGTACGGCAGCCCCGAATAGAGCTGGAACCGACCGCCGAGCGTCCACCGGCCGTGCTTCCAGCTCGCCGCGGCGTTCAAGCTGTGCGGCTGGTCGTACGAAAACAGCCGCTCGGGCGCGCCCGAAAAATCGACGCGCGTCGAGTGCGAATACGAGTACGACAGCCAGCCGAACCACGGATCGGCGCGATACGTCGCGAGCAGCTCGGCGCCTTCGGTCGCGCCGCGGCCCCAGTTGCCGAGCACGCCCATCGCGTCGTACGTGATGAGGTCCGAGCGATCGGTGTAGTAGGTCGAGACCTGCACGCGCGTGCTCGGGTGCGGCTCGTATTCGAGACCCGCGATCGTCTGCGTCGAGCGCTCGGCCTTGAGGTTCGAGAACAGCGACTCCGATTGATACTCGGGCGCGCGGCGATACGCGCCGGCGATGAGCCGCGCGGTCAGCGACGGAGTCAGCTTGATCTCGAGCTTGCCGCGCGGCTGGATCGCGTTGTCGCTGTTGCGCGTGAATTGATCGAGCCGCAGCGCCGCCTGAAAGCGAATGCGCGGATCGATGTTCGCGGTGAACGACAGCCATTCGGCAAAGTCGGGCTGCCAGAAGTTGCCCTTGAACGTCGTCGCCGTATTCGAGCTGCTGAAGCCCTGCGGCGCCTCGCCTTCGACCATCATGTTCGGGAACGCGATGTTGACGTACGACTTCTGCACGACGGCCTCGCCGCCGGCGCGCAGCTCGAGGTTCGTCAACCCGCCGTAGCTAGCGATCGTGCGCGTGACCTCGCCGCGTCCGGTGACCGACGGCTGCACGACGTCGATGTGCTGCGTCGCGCCGAGATCGAAATCGAATTGCGGCAAGATCGCCGAGAGCGCCATCTGCGCGGTCCACGCCCCGTCGTGATAGTGCGCGGATCCGGTCAGTCGATCGAACGCGGTCTTGTTGTAGAACCGCGTCTTATCCGACATCGTGTCCTTGCTCGTGTAGAGCTCGAAGATGTCGATCGTGCCGACGTCGCTGAGCGTCAGCTTCCAGTGATCGTTGAGCCGGTGATCGATGCGGAACTGGCCGTCGTAGTAGCTCGGCACGGTCGTCAGCGACAGATCGACCGACGACGGGATGATGTACGGCAAGATCAGATCGATCGTCGAGCGACGAAAGCCGATCATGTAATGCGTGTCGTCGTCGATCTTGCCCTGCGCGAGCAGGCCGCCGTCGATCACCGAGATCTCGGCTTGCTCGCTGCGCTTGTCGTCGCCTTGCCGCGTGGTCAGCGCGACGATGCCCGACGACGCGCGGCCGTACGCGACGTCGAACCCGCCCGGAATGTAGTCGAGCGTCTGGATCGATTCGGCCGGCATGATCGCGCGGAACGCGATGTTGTGAAACAGCACCGGAATCTCGAAATCGTCGACGAGGATCTGCGAATCCTGCGGCGAAGAGCCGCGGATCACGACGCCGGAGTAGCCGAGCGGCAGCTGCAAGTTCACGACGCCGGGCATCACGGTCAGCGTTCGCACGACGTCGCCGCCCGTGCCGGGCACGCGCTGCAGCTCCTGGCGATCGAGCTCGGCGGCGCCGGCGACCGGCGGTGGCGCATCGGCTTTGACCTCGATCGTTTCCTGGAGATCTTCGGAGCCGAGCAACAACACGTCGTCGAGCGAGGCGCTCGTCACGATCGCGAGCTGCTCTTCGAACCCGGATTTCTCGATCGTCAGCTCGCTGTTCTTCGGCGCTTTGATCGCGAATCGTCCGTATCTATCCGTCGTGGCGCTGACGCCGCTCGCTTCGACGGTGACAGTTGCGCCTCGAATCGGTTTGCCGAGCTTGTCGATCACGCGACCGGTCGTCGCGATGGTCGGCTCGTCGGGCGCGGGCGCCGGCGCGACGTCGCTGCCGACCTCGGCCGATCCTGACCCGGCGTCGCCCGATCCTGACCCGGCGTCGCTGCCGACTTGCGCGAGCGCGACACGGCTGGCGAGCACGATGAAAACAACAAGTGCTCGCAAGACGGCCCGCATTCAGCAAGCCGCGTGCCTGCCCGATGGGCCAGGCTACGCGGGGCTCGCAGTATCAACTGCAAAGCGCTTCGACAGGTGCCCGGAGAGGCGACAGTTACTTCGACGCGGCAGATCCCGCGCGGTCTGCTTCGTTCGGGACAACCGCGAAGCAGAACACGTGCTCTCCCGAGTGCTTTTCGAATGCGAGCGGCGTGTTCGGCGACCCGGTCGCGCTCGTGTCGATCTCGAACATCCAGAGGCCGTGATTCGACGGCACGCTCGTGGTCGCAGCGGCGACCGCGTCCTTGACACTTGTGAAGGGCACAGTCGGGAGCGCCTCAGTCTCGGCGAAGATCGTCGTCATGCTGTCGTTGACGCCGTACGGTGGAACGTTTTGACAGATCTGCGCGACGCCTCTGCGTGCGGCGATCTCTGCGGGTTTGCATCCGATGCACGTGACGATCGGCCCCTCCTCCTCTTTGACGACCGCAAACTTCGACACGGTGGCTCGATATGCCGTGACGTTTGTCGCCTTGGGGAGGTGCTTCGCCACGAGCGGCGCGAGGTTGCCGTCAGGATTCTTGAGCACGAACATTGGGCCTAGCTGCCAGACATCGTCGTGCGAGTGGACTTGAAGAATCTCTACTTTCACATTCATCGCGTTTCCTTTGCTTGCGTGGAGCTCTCTCCCGTTCCGAGTGCGACGAGTGCCGCCCATGCCGCGACGGGAATCTGATGTGCGATCGCGGCGCGCTGAGTCACCGCGAGTGCGATCGCCGGATGGTGTGCACCATCGGCGGCGAAAAAATCGGCGACGAGCTGGCCGCCGATCGCGTCATCGAGCGCCCAGCGGCTCGCGATCACGTTCGGCGTGCCTGCCGCCACGAAGGCGCCGGCGAGCGCGCCCCACGCGTCGGCGTCGGTCGCCGCACTCGCGCAGCTCGTGAGCACGGCTTCGCTCGGCGCGAGCCCGTGATCGATGATGTCGCCGGTCGTGAGGTTGCCATCTGCCAAGCGCAAGCTTGCGCCGCCGGGCGTGACGTCCGCATGCGACGCGATCGCGAGTAGCTCGGCATCGCCGGCCGACAGCACGCGCGTCGTTGTCGCCGCCGAACCGAGCTGCGCCGGAACCGCGAGGCGCTTCGCGATGCCCTCGGCTTCGGCGCGTGCGCCGGCAAGGTCGCCACGTGGATCGCCGACGACGATCGCCGGATCATGGTGCGGGCGTTCGGCGCCCAGTGCGACCAGCACGGCTGCATTCGGCACGTAGGCGAATGCGGCTTGTTCGACCCAGCGCCGGCCGGCGTGGTTCAACGCGACGAACGGCACGCGGTCGAGTGGGGCGGTCACGGCGATGTGAACGATCGTGGTCGCGTCGAGGTCGCGCCAGCGCGGCACCGGTGCGAGACGATCGCCGAGCCGGCCGAGCGCGCCCTCGTCGAACGCGGCTGCTGCATCGAGATCGGCGTGGATCGCCGCGAGTGGACCGAGGTCGTCGATCGTCTCGTGGCCGCGGTCGAGCGCGACGAGCCACACCTCGTCGTCCGCGACGACGTACGTCCACACCACGGCGTTGCGCAGCGCGGCGCCGAGCTCCGCGGCCGACGGAAGCCGCGAGCGCTTCGAGGCTCGCAGCGAACGAGCGACGTGCTGGAGCGCGACCGCACGCTCGCCTTCGACGCGCGCGACCTGCGCGGCGCTCTCGTCGGTTTCGCCGACGCTGCGCGACGCGAGCCCGTCGAGGAATGCGCGTGAGCTCGATTGCTGCGCGACCGCGAGCGCATCGAGCGCGCGGCCTTCGCGCGCGTAGATGCCGAACAGATGCTCGTACGGGGCGCGGCGGTCCTCGTCGGATTGCGCCCATTGCTTGAGCTCGTCGAGCTGGAGCTGCTCGAGCTCGGAATCCCACGCGTGGATCGCGCGTTCGAGTGCTGCGATCGCAACGGAGTCGTTGCCTTGCCGAGCGAGCGCCGCTCCGCTTGTCGTTTCGAGCAGAGCGCGTGTCTCGACGTCCTCAGTCTTGGCAAGACCGCGCTCGCACCACGTCGTGGCCATCGCCGCATCGCCGCGCGCGAGCGCGACACGCGCTTCGTACAGCGCGTGCATGCTGGTCTCCTTCACCGGATCGGTCGCGACGAGCTCCGACGCCTCGGCGAGATCTCCGGCGCGCAGCGCGTTGTCGATCCGATTGCGATGCGCCGTGCCCACGGTCACCGGATCGTTCGTCGCTTCGGCGCGTTGCCACGCGTCACGCGCGAGGCGTCGGTGGCCGCGTTGGTATTCGAGCGAGCCCTGCAGTGCTAGCCCGGCCGGCAAGAACGCGTCGTCGGCGGGCAGATGCTCGACGGCATCGGCGAGCATACGCGCCGAGCCGGCTGTATCGCCGAGCACGGACAGCTCGGTCGCGAACGCGACTCGTGCGCGCGCGATCGCGGTCGGGTCTCCGCTGCGCATCGCGGCATCGAACGCGCGTGCCTCGACCGCGAGTGCAGTCAGCATGTCACCGCGCGTCTGGTAGCGCTGTGCGATCGGGAGCAGCTCGCGAGCTTGGCCGAGAGGATCCGAGCCACGCAACACCAGTGCGCGTTCGAACGCCGCGAGGCTCGCGTCGTCCTCCTGTGCGGCGCGCAACTCGTTGCCGCGGTGATGCCAGATCTCGGCGGCGATCGGACCGCCGGGGTTGCGCGCGGCGAGGGCTGCGAGCGCATCGTCGCCGCGCGCCGCGTATGCGAGGACGAGCGAACGCGCCGTATCGACGCTCGCGACGTTCGCGAACGCCGCGACGCACGCCGTGACGGCGTCGGTCTTCGCGGCGAGCTGGCTCTTGCAGGCGGCGGTTGTAGCGCTGCGATCACGTGCGCAGCTCACCGCCGCGCACGCCGCCACCACAACACCCACCACACCACGAATCACGACACGGACCTTATCACGCTCACCAACGCGCCGAGACCATTCCGATCGCGCCGTTCACGTTGCGCTGATCGCGCAATGGCTGCACGCCGACCGTGACCGAGTGCTCGCGCGACCATTTCAGCTGCGACGTCGCTTCGTATGCGAGCGCGCTACACGGCGCGAGCAGGATCGAGGAGATCGCGACTTCGATCTCGACCCGCGTCAGCGTGTCGCTCGGCGTCTCGGTGGGCGAGCCGGTCACGCCGAACGGCGCGAACGCGATCGACGAGCCGACGTACGCGTAGCCGAGGCTGCCGTCGCCCCCCATCGCGTTGCCGAGACCCCAGATCGCGAGCGGCGTGACCACAGCATCGGCGCCGAACGCCAGCATCGCGGAGCCGAAGCAATCGGTGCCGTCGCACAGGCCGCGAAACGTCAGCGCGGTGGTGAGCCCGCCGACGACTTCGCCGCCGAGGATCTCGACGACGAGCCGCTTCGTCGAAAAGTGGGCGCGGCCTTCGTCGGCATGCGCGGTGCCGCGCGACAGCGATGCAACGCAAACGATGAACGTGCAGGCGAACAGGAATCGGCGCGTCATGCTCGAGAGACGCCGCGCGCGGCAAACATTCCCGCGCTACTGCACGTCGAGTTGCTCGGTGCGGTACTTCGCGCCGGCCTCGACGGCAGCCGCGACGTCGTCGTCGAGGTTGCCGTGCGGCGCGCGCGTCGATGCGCCGGTGAGCGTGACGATCGAGTACGAGCCGATCGCGGCGACGTGAAGATCGCACGACGCATCGGGTGCGCACGCGAGCGCGAGCTCGTGATCGCCGCGGTAGATCCACACGGTGGCGTGCGAGCGCAGGTGCAGCGTGTCGCCGACGTGCGCGCTCTGACCGCGCATCGCGTGCGGACCGCGCTCGATGTCGTATGCGACGGCGAGCAGATCGGCCGGAGCCTCGCGATGCGCCGGCGGCGACGGCCGGATGAACAACGCGATCGCTGCCGCGGCTGCGAGCGCGACGACGCCGGCGGCGCCGATCGCGAATCGGCGGCGGAACGGCGACGGCGCTGCCGGTGGCATGCTGCCGCGCGCGAGCGACGGCTCTCGGCGCTCGCTCGTCACCACCATCGCCTCGAGCATGCGGCCGCGTAGCGCGGCTTCGCAGTGCGGGCACGACGCGAGGTGATCGCGGAATGCACCGCCGGCTGCGGACGCTAGCTCGCCGTCGAAGAATGCGTCGAGTTGCTCGCACATCGCCATCATCGTGCCCCCTCGGGGCCGAGGCGTTCGACCAGAATGCGGCGCAGCTTGACGCGTGCGCGGTTGAGGCGCGTCCCGACCGTCGTGCGCTCGATCGCGAGCTCGGTCGCGATCTGCTCGTACGAGCGGTGCTCGAACGCGTGCATCACGTAGACGCGCGCGAACGTCGGCTCGATCTGCGCGAGCGCGGCGCGAACGTCGTCGAGTGTGATGCGCATCCACGCGGGCTCGTCCGCGCTGTCGATCGACACGACCTCGCCGGCGCACGTCACGTCGTCGAGTGGTTCGGGCGATGGATAGCGTTTCGCGGCGCGGCAACGATCGATGAAGAGGTTGTGCATGATGGTGGCGAGGTACGCGCGCGGATTGCGCACGTCGTCGGGGATGCCCTGGCGCATCGCGCGCTCGA
>DASXEF010000682.1:0-6310 GCA_036490255.1 Kofleriaceae bacterium | reverse complement strand
TCAACCTCGCGCGCGCGCCGCTCGACGACGAGCGCGTGCGCCACGCGATCGCGCTGCTGATCGATCGCCGCAACATCGCGTCGCACGTGTTCGCGAACCTCGAGCGGCCGGCGCTGTGGCCGATCTGGCCGGGCGGCCCGGTCGACGGCCCAGAAGCGACCGTGCCCGAGCTCGATCCGGCGACCGCCGGCAAGCTGCTCGACGAGGCGGGCTGGACCGATCGCGACGGCGACGGCATCCGCGACAAAGACGGCAAGCAGCTGCGCTTGATCTTGATCGGCGCCGAGCACCCCGCGCCCGATCCGAGCAATCCGGCGAAGAAGACCGAGCGCGACTACTTCGTCGAAGCGGCGAAGCGGATCGGTGTACTGATCGAGGTCAAGGCCGGCGGCGAAGCGTTCCTCGACAAACGCACGACCGATGGCTCGTGGGACATCATCGAAGAGAGCTGGGCCGCGCTCGCCGACGGTCCGCTCGACCCGCTGCTCGGCAGCGCCGCGCCGGCCGATTCGCCGATCCACAAGGCGCTCGACGCGCTCGCCGCGGCCTGGGATCCCGCCGAGCGCGAGAAGCTCGCGCCGGAGCTCGCGTCGGCGCTCGCCGACAGCTGGCCGCTCGCGGGCATCGTCGCCGATGCGCCGCAGGGCTTGGCGTCGCGCCGACTGCGCAACGTCCGCGTCTGGGACGGCTGGATCGATCTGTCGGTCTTGAGCTTCGGCGAATCGCCGTAGACGATCGCGTGCAGGTCGGCGTGCTCGGCGTGACGCAGCGCGAGCTGATCGGCGGGCCAGCCGAGATCGTCGTCGGCGGTCTGCGGGCGATCCCAGCTCGGATCGCCGCCGGGCGACGCCGGGCCGACCAGCTCCAGCGCCGGTGCCATGCAGCTGCCGAGCAGGAGCGCGAGCGCGAGCGCGACGACGAACCTCACGCAGCTATGGTGCGAACGGCGTCGTGCGCGCGTCTTGCGCTCGCGTTGCGTCGTGTGAACCGCTAGATCTAGACGTCATGACCATGCGCGCCGCGCTCGACGCGACGTTCGCCGCGCTGCCGGCGGAGTTGCGCAGGCCGGGCACCGGCGCGACGTCGGCGCGCGCGATCTCCGACGTCTACGACGTCGCGATCGCGGAGCGGTTCGTTGCAGCGTGTGAAGGCGCCGAGCTCGCGCTGGTCGCGACCGGCGGCTGGGCGCGCCGCGAGCTCGCGCCGTACTCCGACATCGACTTCATCATCCTTCACGACGGCGACGAACCGACCGCGAAGCGGGTGAGCGACCGGCTGCTGTATCCGCTGTGGGACGAGAAGCTCGCGATCGGCCACGCCGTGCGCGAGCCGCGTGCGGTCGCGCGACTGGCCAGAGACGATCTCGCGACCGCGACGGCGCTGCTCGATGCGCGTCACATCGCCGGCGCGCGCGCGCTGACCGCCGAGCTCGTGCGCTTGACGTCGGCGGCGCTCGCGCCCGGCGGCAACCCGAACGAGCTGATCGCGCAGCTCGCCGCCGAGAACAAGGCGCGTCACGATCGCTTCGGCGCCGCGATCTACGTCCTCGAGCCGAACCTCAAGCAGGGCATCGGCGCGCTGCGCGACGGCTCGGCGGCATTGTGGGCCGCGGGCGTGCGCTGGCATCCGCCCGAGCCCGGCGCGGATCCACCCACCGCCGAGGGGCTCGTCGCCGAGCTGGTCGCAAACGGTCACCTGACGCGCCGCCAGGGCGACGTGCTCGACGGCGCGCGCGATTTCCAGCTGCGATTGCGCGCGCTCGTCCAGCTCGCGACGAAGCGCCGCACCGATCAGCTGACGTTCGAGCTGCAGGAATCGCTCGGGCCGAGCTTGTATCCGCACGCGAGCGGCTCGGGCGATTCGGCGGTCGCGCCGGCGGTCGAGGCGTTGATGCGCGACTACTACTTGCACGCGCGCGCGCTCGTGCAGGTCGTCGAGCGCTTGCTCGAGTCGGCGCGGGTGCCGGCGAAGCGCAAGCCGCGCGTCACGCCCGTCGACGATTCGTTCGTCGCGGTCGACGGCGAGCTCGCGGTGACCGATCCGAATCGCTTTGCCGCGCAACCGGCGGAGATGGCGCGGCTGTTTCGCGTCGCGGTCGCAGCGCAACTGCCGGTCGCCGGCGACACGCGCGAGCTGGTCGCAGAAACGATCGCGCGCGATCCGTCGCCGCTCGTCGCCGACGCTACCGCGGCGCGCTGCGTGCTCGAGGCGCTGGTCGATCTGCGCGACTGCACGTTTCCGTCGGCGTTCGAGCGGATGCACCAGGTCGGCATTCTGTCGGCGATCTTGCCGGGCTGGGCGCCGTGCACCGCGCGCGTCCAGCACGACCTCTATCACGTCTACACCGTCGACCAGCATCAGCTCTACGCGCTCGCGATGCAGAAGCGGCTCGCGCGCGGCGAGCTCGCGGCCGAGCACCCGTTCGCGACCGAGCTGTGGAAGACGATCGCGCGGCCGGCGCCGCTGCTGCTCGCGACGCTGCTCCACGACGTCGGCAAGCCGCTCGGCAAGGGCCACGCCGAAAAGGGCGCGGTGATCGCCGGCACGGTCGCGCGCCGGCTCGCGCTACCCGCGCACGACATCGAGCTCGTCGAGTTTCTGGTGCGCCAGCACCTGACGATGTCGCATCTCTCGCAGCGTCGCGACCTCGCCGATGCCGACGTGATCGCGCGGTTCGCCGAACGCGTCGGCAGTGACGAGCGACTCGTCGCGCTGTACTTGCTGACGCTGTGCGACACCGCGATGACCGCGCCCGACAACTTGTCGGCGTGGAAAGCGGATCTGCTGCACGAGCTGACGGTGCGCACGCGCGCGCTCTTGCGCGGCGGGCCCGACGCCGACCACGCCGAGGTCGATCCGCGCGCGAACGTGCATGCGCTGGTCACCGCAGCAGACGAACGCGCGGTCGTCGACGCCATCGATCCGCGGCTGCTCGCGCAGCTCGTGCCGCGCCAGGCCGCGCGTGCCGCCAAGCTCGTCGCGCATCTCAAGTCGTCGCGGGTCGGCCTCGACGTGCGCTGTTTTCCGATGAAGGGCCACAGCGAGCTCGCGATCGCCGCGCCCGATATGCCGGGCGTGCTCGCCGCGATCGCTGGCGTGCTCGCCGCGCATCGCGTCGACGTGCTCGGTGCGATCCTCGGCAGCGCGTCGACTGCGATCGTGCTCGACGTGTTCTTCGTGCGCGATCTCAAGGGCGAGGCGATCGCCGAGGACGACGTGCGGTGGCCGAAGCTGCTCGCCGATCTGCGCGCGTTGCTGCCAAACACCGGCGTTGCGCCCGATCAAGCCGCGGTCGCCGCGTTGATCGCGAAACGCCGGCCGCCGAGCGGGCTGCCCAAGCGCGTCACACCGGGCGTCAAGACCGAGATCAAGATCGTCGACGATTCGGCGCAAGCGACGATCATCGAGGTCGCGACGCGCGATCGCGTCGGCGTGCTCTACGCGATCACGCACGCGATCGCCGAGCTCGGCCTCGACATCTCGCTCGCGAAGGTCGCGACCGAAGGCGAAAAGGTCGCCGACGTGTTCTACGTGACGCGCAACCACGCGCGGATCACCGACGCCGCGGAGCGTGCGACGATCATCGCGCGGCTGGCCGAGGCCGCGGAAAAACCATGAGCGCGATCGACATTCCACCCGGCATCGGCCTGCGAGGCACCGCGCTCGGCCTGTATCGCGCACCGCGAGCCTCGCGCCGGCTCGCGACGATCTCGCTGATCAGCGTCGTCGTGCTCGGCGGCATCACGTGGGCGCTCGTCGCGCGCCATCCGTACTATCACCGCCACGCGAGCACGCAGATCGTGTTGCCGTTCGCGTTCGCGTTGTTCGCGCTGCTCGGCTTCGTCGTGCGCACCGCGCGGCTCGAGGTCACGCGCGACGGCGTGCGCTGGGGTTGGGACGCGCTCAACTTCACGCAGAGCGCGTCGAAGCTCGCGCACGCGCACGTGTGGACCGACGGCATCACGCTCGAGCGCAAGGGCGGCGGCACGTGGTTCTTGGGCGCGCGCGATTGGGATCGCTTCGAAGCGCTCGTGCGGCAGCTCCGCCGCGCCGAGCTGCCGATCAAAGACCACGCGACGCGCGCCCCGCTGCGCGCGCGGCTGCAGAGCTACGGGCGATTTCTCGACGGCCTGCTCGTCGGCTCGATCGTCAGTGCGCTGTTCGTGATGATGTGGGCGCTTTAGCCGCCGGATAGGCCTCGGTGATCGCGAGCGCGCCGGTCTCGAGCAGCGACTTGAGGTTCGACAGGATCTTCGGCCAGCCGCCCGACACCGACTCGATCACCTTCGAGTGCTCGACCTCGATCGTGTGCGTGATCGACAGCTTCACCGCCGAGCCTTGGCGCACGAGCTCCATCGTGCACAGCGATTCGCCTTCCGCCGCCAGCTCGGGCTTGTGCTTGTGACCCCAGCGGATCACGAGACGCGACGGCGGCTCGGACTCGAGGATCGACCCGGCATCCATCACCTTGCCGTCGCTGTTGACGAGCGTCCACGCCGAGCCCGCAGTGAAATCGCTCTCGCACACGCAGCCGAACCAGTACTGCTTCATCAGCTCGCGGTCGGTGGTCAGCGCCGACCACAGCTTCTCGGGCGTCGTGCGGATGTACGTCACGTAGACAAACGTCGATCGATTCATTTGGCTTTCTCCAGTTTGCGTTTGAGCTCGGCGAGCGCCTTGAGGCGCGGTTTTTCGAACTTGCTGATCCAGCGCTCGTAGATTTCCTGCAGCGGCACCGGATTCAAGAAATGCAGCTTTTCGCGGCCGCGCCGGATCGTCGCGACCAGGTTCGCGGCTTCGAGCACGGCGAGGTGCTGGGTCACGCCTTGCCGCGTCATCTCGAGGTGCTCGCACAGCTCGCCGAGCGTGCGGCCGTCGTGCGCGTGCAAGACGTCGAGCAGCGTGCGCCGACTCGCATCGGCGAGCGCCTTGAACAGCAGGTCTGCGTGGTCGACAGGCAAGTGGTTACCTGCCTATTTAATGGCAAGCAATCGCTTGCCTGTCAAGAGGCGTTCGCCTCACGTCGCTAACGACACGGGCTAGATCGCGAGGCCCGGATCGCCTTCGAGCACCTGCTGCGTGAGCTGCGGCCGCTCGCCCGGCCGCCATAGCTTCGCGCTGTGCGCGACGCGATAGCGCAGCGGACCGCCGTCGGGGTGCTCGCTCCGCGCGATCGGCCGCGGGATGCAGACGAACTCGGTCCGCATCTCATCGCCATCGAGCCGGACCGTCGCGTAGCCGTGGCCGCCGAGATCGACGAACTCCAGGTGCGGCGCGACTGCAGGATTCGACAGTGCACGCGCGCGCTCGAGATCGAAGGTCTTCGCGTATTCGAGGCACGACCGCACGCCGTGCCTCATCAGCATGTTGTACGTCCAGTCGGGCTTCGCGCCGTCCGGCCGATCGGCAAGGAACAAGGCGCGCAACGGCGCATCCTTGGCAAGCTTGTGCTCGCTCGCCTCCATCGTGCCTGCGCTCGAGAGCGAGCCGCCGATGAAGCTCAGACCCACGGGCTCGAACGCGGCGGGTGGAAGTTGGGCGGACGCGTAGCCGGCCCAGAAGCTGTGAAGATCGCCCGAGACGATCGCAAACCCCGTGATCTTCGCGTCGCGAACCAGATCGTAGATCTCGCTGCGCTCGCCCCACGCGCTGCTGTAATCGCCGCCGCCCAGGCTCGCGAACTTCCCGGCGGGCCACGGTTGCTTCGTCGAGCCGGCGGGCAAATTCTCCGGGTCTGCGCGCGACTCGAGCGTGCCTTGCGAGTTGCCCCAGATCTTCCACGTCGCCGTCGCGCGCTTCAGCTGATCCTTGAGCCACGCCTTCTGCTCGGCGCCGAGAATGGTTTGCGGCGGCGCATTCTTCTGTGCGTTCGCGACGTGTTTGTCTGTGAATTGGAGCTCCGCGGGTGGATCACCTGCGTTGAAGGTGCGCCCGGCGTCGAGCACGCGCATGACGTCCTCCGGGAACATGCCGCCGAACCCGTCCCAATCGCCGAGGTCGCCGAGCTTGGGATCGCTGAACGGGTCGGCGCTGCGATAGCTGTGCTGATCGGTGATGATCAAGTCGAGGTGCTTGCCCCAGCGCAGCGCGCGATAGCCTTTGAGGCTGTTGATCGCGACGAGGTTGTTCGGCTCGACGCCGAGGCCATCGGCATCGAACTTGTCGACCGCGACGTTCTGGACGGCAGGCGGCCCGAACTGCGCGAGTGATCCGCTCGGCGGCGTGACGCGGGCGGGAAGATATTCGAACCAGGCCTGATTGGCGGCGACCTTCACGCTCTGGCCCGGCCGCACGAACGGTCCGGCCTGGA
>DASXEF010000651.1:0-3380 GCA_036490255.1 Kofleriaceae bacterium | reverse complement strand
TCTATCCCAAGCTCGATCTCGTCGAGGTCTCGCATCCGGGTTGGGGCGCGATGGAGAACCCGGGGTTGATCACGTTCACGTCGACGCTGCTCGAGGATCCGCATCCCGACAACGTCGTCGCGCACGAGCTCGCGCACCTGTGGTTCGGCGACACCGTGACGCCGGCGTGGTGGAACGACATCTGGCTCAACGAGAGCTTCGCGACGTACTTCGCCGCGCGACTCGAAGGCTTCTCCGGCTCGTACGACCTCGATTGGTGGGCGCGTCGCGCCAACAGCGCGAACAACCTCATCGTGCCCGCGGCGACGACGCAGCAGCTCGAGAACCACGCGTTCGCGCCGGAGAGCGAGATCACGCACGGCGCCGGCGTGCTCGCCGCGCTCGATCGCTGGCTCGGCAGCGACGTGTTCTTGCACGTGCTGCACGAGTATCTCGCGGCACACGTCAACGGCACGGTGACCACCGCCGATCTCGCGACCGCGCTCGGCTCCGATGCCGGCGCCGAGCTGCGCGTCATGATCGACGGCGGCTGGCCCGCGATCTCGGCGACGCTCGACTGCAAGCGCGTCGTCACGACATCGTCGAGGTCGCTCGCGTGGCCGATCTGCGTCGCCTACGACCGCGACGGCACGCGCGCCGAAGCGTGCGGCACCACTGCCGAGTCGTTCAAGCTGCCGGCGCACGCCTGCCCGCGCTGGCTGCTGGGCAACGCGAACGCGCGCGGCATGTACACGCTACAGGCGGACGAGCCGACGCTCGACGCCGTCGTCGAGCACGGCTGGAAGCAGCTCACGCTCGCCGAGAAGATCTACGTGTTCGATCTCCAGCCTACGTTCATGCCGAGCCTCGACCTGCTCGCGAAGCTCGACGGCGACCTCGATCCGCGCTGGCTCGATCGCGAGGCTGCGTTTCTGGTCATGCTCGAGCGCTATGTACCGAGCGATCTCGAAGCGGCGTTCCGCAAGCGCGTGATCGATCGCTTCGGAGTTGCGGCTCGCAAGGTCGATCTCGCGACAAACCGCAACGCTGGCGACCATGCAGTTGACCTCATCGCACGTGTCGGCGATGCCGAGACCGAGGCGCATGCCGCTGCGCTCGTCGAGCACGCACGCGAGCTGGCGAAGGACTGGGTCGACGTGACACCGATCCTCGCGCTCGCGATGCGTAACAACCCGGCGCTCGCCGATCGGCTGTTTCACGAGCTCGGTCCGGCGATACGCGACATCTTCGACAACGATCTCGAGGAGTCGCTCGCCGCGCTGCCGTCGATCCTCGACGTGCTCGCGCGCGACCCCGCTCGCACCGCGAAGCTGCCGCCGTATCTCCTGACGCTGCTGCTCCAGCGCGTCTGCGACGTCGCGAGTCGCGTTCGCGCGGTCGCGCTCGTCGGCGACGGCCCCGCCGTGGCGCAGATCGACCGCTGCATCGCGACGAAACAGCAGCTCGATCCGCACTTCCGTGCGTGGCTAACCCACTAACTCGGCGATTTCCCACCGATCACCACGCGTGATCCATTTGTCGCCGACCGTCGTAGGTGGTGAGAGGCGGATGTAGCGGCGCGTGTCACCACGCGCGATCGCTCCCGCTCAGCAAAAGGGAGATCAGCGTGAAACGTTCCAGTCTGCTCGCGCTCGCGATCGGCGTCCTGCTCGCCGCCTGTGGCGACGACCACCCATACGTTCCCGGCGATAGCGGCTCGGGTTCGAACGTGCAGCCCGGCGGCACGCTCACCGACTTCGTGATCGATCTGATCGAGAACCACTCGAACGATCCGACGCCGGCCGCGTACTCGACGTTCTCGACCCTGCCCGACCCCGACGGCAGCAACAACAACGGCAGCGCTTACTCCAGCCTGTTCTAGGAGATCGACGTGAAAAAGCTCGCAGCTCTCGCATGCATGGCGTTCGCGTGTGGCGGTTCGCCGAACAGCAAATCCACCGGGCCGACCGCGAAGGCCGGCGACGGCAAGGCCGCGCCGAGCGCCGCGCCGGACGAGCTCTACGATCGGCTCGGTGGCCAGCGCGCGATCGTCGCGGTCGTCGATGACTTCATCGGCCGCGTCGCCGCCGACTCGCGCATCAACATCCGGTTCTCGAACACGGACATTCCGAAGCTCAAGATGTTGCTCGTCGAGTTCGTGTGTATGGCGACCGGCGGCCCGTGCAAGTACACCGGCCGCGACATGGAGACGTCGCACGCGGGGATGGAGCTGGTCGACGAAGAGTTCGACGCGCTCGTCGAGGATCTCGCCGCGACGCTCGACAAGTTCAAGGTCCCGGCGAAAGAGAAAGGCGAGCTGCTCGGCGCGCTCGGCCCGCTCAAGCCGCACATCGTCGAGCCCGCGAGCCGGTTGCATCCGGCCGATCCCGACAAGCTCGCGAAGGCGACCGCGGTGCTCGACAAGATCACCGACAAATCGACGCGCGATCTGATGCAAGCCGCGCTCACCGCGGCGAAGCGCGGCCAGCGCAACTACGCCGATCAATTGTTCGGCCGCGTCGAGATCGCAGCCGGTCCCGAGCTCGTCGCCGCGGCGGCGCCGGCGTTCCGCGAAGGTGCACCGCCGCGCGTCGATACGCCGCTCAAGCAAATGCCGCGCGACACGCCGCCGCAGCCCAAGATCGTCGGCTCTTCCGACGAAGACAGTCCGTCGTCGACCCAGCTCGCGGCGTCGCTGAAAGGCACGATCACGGTCGACGGCAAGCCGCTCGACGGCGTCGGGCTCGTCGAGCTCTATCCCGTGAACGGCAAGTACGCAAAGCGGACGCCGAAGTATCGAGTCGTCGAGCAGCGCAACAAGCAGTTCTCGCCGCACTTGCTCGCCGTTCCGCCCGGCTCGACCGTGGCTTTCCCGAACTACGACGACTTCTATCACAACGTGTTTTCGAGCTCGACGACGCAGCGCTTCGACCTCGGCATGTACAAGAGCGGTCAGTCGCGCGAGATGAAGTTCGACAAGACCGGCCTCGTGCGGCTCGGCTGCAATGTCCACGCGAACATGGCGTCGTTCATCTTCGTGATCGACGCGCCGGCGTACGTGCCCGTCGACGGCGCGAAAGAGTTCGACTTCAAGAGCCTCGAGCCCGGCAAGTACAAAGCGGTCGTGTGGAGCGAGTACAGCGCCGAGCCGACCGAGAGCGAGCTCAAGATCAAAGACGGCGTCAACGTCGTGAGCTTCGATGTCAAAGGCGACGGCCCGCGCGGCCCGAGCAACGACAAGTTCGGGACGTCGCGCCAACCCGTTGCGGAGAAATAGCATCATGAACCGGACACTCACGATCATTCTCGCCAGCACACTCGCGCGAATCGCAGCTGCAGATTCCGGCGAGACTGCCGATCAAGCACTCAAGCGCGGTCAAGCGGCATACAAAGCCGGCCGC
>DASXEF010000593.1:0-5686 GCA_036490255.1 Kofleriaceae bacterium | reverse complement strand
TGCACTCGTCGCCGGCGATCGTGATCGCGCCGGTGCCCTCCGACGACCCGAACGTGCCGCGGCTCTCGACATCGCAGATGTTCGTGCTGCCGAATCGCGATCCGAATGCGCCGCGCTTGACCGAGTCGCAGCAGTTCGTATCGCCGTTTGCGGCGGCGGCGGCGGCGGCGGCGGCGGCACCGGCGCCGGGACAATCGGCGATCTCGCAAGCAGTCGAGACGGCCGTGCCGGCGCTCGGGCACGCGCACGGTAACGGTCCGGTCCCGCTGTCGCAGCTCGCGACCGAAGATCTCGCGCGTCCCGACGACGGCGACGCTCCGTTCGAGCTCGCGCCCGGCGGCGCGCTCGTGATCCGCGTGATCGAGCGCGTGATGACGCGACTCGACGGCGTGCACGTCACCGGCGGCGATCTCTCGTTCGAGCGCGCGACGCGGCACTCGCGCGGCCGCCAGACCGAGGAGAAGTTCGACTACGGCGGCTCGCAGCTCCACGTCGTGACCGGACGCGGTTATCTGATCGCGGTCCCCGACAAGCGCGCGTTCACCGCGGTCTCGCTCGACGACGACATCTTCTACTTGCGCGAGGATCTCGTGTTCGCGTTCGAGGCGAAGCTGCGCTGGGAAAACGGCAACGTGCCCGGCTTGCGCGGCCGCTTGCCGGTCGTGCAGTTCCGCGGCGACGGTGCCGTCGCGCTGCGCAGCGAACGGCCGCTCGTCCGCGTGAAGCTGCCGCCGCAAGGCATCGTGTTCGTCGACGCGGCACGACTCGCCGGCTGGATCGGCCGCGTGATCCCGCGCGCGGTCGTGCCGGCGAGCGGCGGCCCGATGGGCGACGTCTGCGTGGAATGCACCGGCGAAGGCGTCGTGCTGATCGATCCGGTCGGCGACCCGGGCATGCAGCTCGACGTCGTGCCTCGAGAGAAAACGATGCCGGGCATCGCGATCTCGCGAACGTCGACGCCACCGCCGCCACCACCGGCGCGCGAAGCCGAAGTCGATCTCGGCAACATCCTCGACGAGAAGCTCGACGACAAACCTGCGGCGGCGGCGTTCACGCTCGATGACGACGATGTCCCGCCCGGCCGCGACGAGTTCTAGCGCCGCCGCTCGGCTCGCCGGCACGCGCGGTCGCGTGCTGCTCGATTCGGCGCGCGACGACGACGGCCTCGGCGCGTGGTCGTTCGTCACGTGCGAGCCGACCGCGGTGTTGATCGGCCGCGGCCGCTCGCTCGTCGAGCTCGATCGCGACGGCTCGCCCGTGAAGCGCTTCACCGCCGATCCGTTCGAGGCGGCCGAAGCGTTTGTCGCGCAGCATGGCTGCACGCTCGCGGCGGCAGACGGCGGCGATCCGGTACCGCGCGTGATCGGCTTTTTCGGCTACGACCTCGCGCGCGTCGTCGAGAGCTTGCCGGGCGGCCCGCGGCTCGGCGCCGACACGCCGGATCTGTGGCTCGCCGCGTACGACGGCGTCGCGCGCTGGCGCGCCGGCACGGATACGCTCGAGCTCGTCGGGCCCGATCCGTCGCGGCTCGCGACGTTGCTCGCACGCGCCGCGCCTCCCGTGCTCGCACCGAGCATCGGGCCGTTCGTCGCCGACGACGATGGCGATCACCACATGGCGCGCGTCGAGCGCGTGCGCGATTACCTCGCCGCCGGCGACGTCTATCAAGTCAACCTCGCGCGCCGCCACGTCGCTCGGATCGCATATCCCGGCGATGCGCTCGCGATCTACGACGCGCTCGCCGCGGTCGCGCCGTCGCCGTACGGCGCACTGATCGAAGCCGACGGCGTGACCGTGATCTCCGGCTCGCCCGAGCGATTCCTGTCGGCGAGCCGCGCGCGCGTCGAGACGCGGCCGATCAAGGGCACGCGACCACGCACGCCGGGCGGCGATGCCGAGCTCGCCGCGTCGGAAAAAGACGCCGCCGAGCATTTGATGATCGTCGATCTCGAGCGCAACGATCTCGGACGGATCGCCGAGACCGGCAGCGTGCGCGTAGACGAGCTCGGCTACGTGGTCGAGCTACCGGGGCTCTATCACAAGGTGTCGCGCGTGTCGGCGACGCCGCGTGCGGGGCTCGGCTATGCCGCGCTGCTGCGCGCGATGTTCCCCGGCGGATCGATCACCGGCGCGCCGAAAGTACGCGCGATGCAGCTGATCGACGAGCTCGAGCCCGCGCGACGCGGTCCGTATTGCGGCGCGGTCGGCTACTTCGCGCCGAGCGGGTGCGAGCTCGCGCTCGCGATCCGCACCGGCGTGATCGCCGGCGGCGAGCTGCGCGTGCACGTCGGCGGCGGCATCGTCGCCGATTCGGATCCGGCCGCCGAGCTCGCCGAGACCGAGACCAAGCTCGCCGGCTGGCGCGCCGCGCTCACATCGCTACGCTGACGAACGTGATCACGCCGGAGCCGCTCGGCACGTCGTTGACGATCGCCGCCGAGCCGGTGCCCGGCGTCAGCGTCAGCGTCTCGGTGCCGGGCGTGAGGCCCGCGATCAGGAACGTGCCGAACGTCGTCGTGGTCTCGGCGTCGAGCCAATCGGACGGATCGGTCGGCGACGCGTAGAACGTGTCGTAGATGCCGACCGGCGCGGCGATCGCGGTGGCGTTCGCGAAGCCCGAGCCGGCGTGCATCGCCTGGCCGATGATCGTGCCCTGCGTCGGATCGAACACGATGCCGTTTTCGTTCGCGAGCGTCTCGAACGTCATCGTCTGGATCGCCGGGATCACGGCCGACGTCGAGAAACCGATCGTCGACGCCATCACGCCGGAGCCGCTGAGCGACCACACCAGGTTCGTGCCGGTCGGGGTCGCGATCGTGAACGTGCCGTCGTCGTTGGTGACCGCCGAGCCGGCGCCGAGCGTGACGGCGATGCCGCCGGCGCCCGAGCCGAGGCACGTCGTGAAGTCGCGCGGATCCGGCAGCACGCACACGAGGCCTTCGACCACATCGGGGTTTGCGTCGATCCCGTTACCGCTGCTGCCGCCGCCGCCACCGCCGCCGTTGCCACCGGCACCACCGCCCGCACCACCGCCGATCGGATACGTCGTCGAATCGGGCGCACACGCCGCAAATAACATCACGGCCAACACGGTCCGCATTCGTAAAGTTTAGGGCGGGTTCGCGCGGTGGGCGAACATTCATTCAAGCGGTCGCACGCCCGAGTGTGCGCGAGGCCACGAGCCCGTCGACGAGCAAGATCGCCACACCGACGAGTAACGCCGCATCGGCGAGGTTGAAGATCGGCCACATGTGGCCGTGGACGTGCCAGCGCACGAAGTCGGTGACCGAGCCATCGCGCACGCGATCGACGAGGTTGCCGAGCGCGCCGCCGCCGACGAGCGCGAGCCCGACGCGCCTCATGCGCTGCTCGGGTCGCGTGCGCGCGGCGACGATGCCGATCGCGACGAGCGCACCGGCCGCGATCAGCGCGAGCAAGATCTGGCCGGCGGCCTCGCCCGCGAACGTCGAGAACGCGGCGCCGCGATTCTCGGCGAGCTCCCAATCCCAGAACCCGTCGACGACCGCTTGCGGCACGCCGGCGCAATGCTGCTCGGCGAGTGCGGTCACGCCGCAATCTGCCGGCCGCGTCGGCAGCCCACGCGCCCACGCTTTGCTGCCCTGATCGAACCCGACAACCACGAACACCACGGCCACGAACGCGATCCGCAAGCGCATGCGCCTGTCGACCGCCGCGCCGCGCGAATTATTCCTGCAGGTCTTTGACGAGCCCTTGCTCGCGTGCCTTTTCCTGCCGGATCGCCTTCAACGCCTTCTCGCGTTTGTTCTCTTTTTGAATGTCGATGAACATCAAGCCGACGCCGATCACGAGCACCACGTCGGCGACGTTGAACACCGGCCATTCGTGGCTCTTCGCGTGCCACAGCACGAAGTCGGTGACGACCCCGTAGTAGATGCGATCGACAAGGTTGCCGATCGCGCCACCGGCGACGAGCGCGAGCGCCCAGTGCAGCACCTTCTGATCGGGCCGCGCCTTACGCAGCATGAAGACCATGCCGATCACAGCCGCGATGCCGACGATCGACAACAGCACGCGACCGACCGTCAGGCTCGAGAACAAGCCGAACGCCGAGCCCGGGTTCATCGACAGCCGCCAGTCCCAGAAGCCGTCGACGACCGGCACCGACTTGCCCTGGCACATCCGCGCGACGATGTCGTCGGGGATCACGCACGCGCCGCCGCTGCCACTGCCGTGACCGAACGTCGGTAGCGCGCCGCGCGCCCAGATCTTCGTGATCTGATCGGCGATCAGCGAGATCACGCCGACGACGAAAAACACGATCCACTGCGGGCTCTTCGACGGCGGAGCTTCCTCGTCTGACATCGCGGTCACTTTCTCGCCGCCAGCGCGGCCGCGCAACGTTCGCAGACGTCGTTCGGCTCGGCTGCGAGGTGATCGTAGTGCTTCCAGCAGCGCTCGCAGCGCGGCCCGGCGTGATCGGCGACCGTGACGGAGCCGTCGCCGTCACTAACCGTGACGGTCGACACGATGAAGACGTCGGCGAGCTCGTCGGCGTAGCGCGCGAGCACGGCGCGATCGGCCGCGTTCGCGTGTAGCGTGACCATCGCGTCGACGCTCTTGCGCTTCTGCGCGCGGAACGGCTCGAGCGCCTTGGTCACGCGCTCGCGCCATGCGAGCACGACCGCAAAGTCGGCGACCAGCGCAGCGTCGCTCGCGCCCGCTTCGGAGAACGTCGCGAGGTGCACGCTCGACGGATCGCCGGCGCGCTTCGGCATGTAGCGCCAGATGTCCTCGCACGTGAAGCACAAGATCGGCGCCGCGAGCGTCGCGATCGCGCGCAAGCACTCGTACATCACGTGCTGCGCCGCGCGGCGCGCCGGTCCGTTTTCGGGATCCGAGTACAGCCGATCTTTCGTGACGTCGCCGTAGAGCGCGGAGATCTCGACGGTGACGAAATCGACGAGCGAGCGATGCACGACGTGGAGCTCGTACGCATCGTAGGCTTTGCGCGCGCGCGCGACGAACTCGCCGAGTCGCGCGAGCAAGTAGCGGTCGACGCCGAGCGTGACGTCGACCTTCGCGTCGGGATCGAAGCCCTTCAAGTTGCCGAGCAGGAACCGCGCGGTGTTGCGCAGCTTGCGATACCACTCCGAAAGTCCGTCGAGGATCGCCTGCGAGTACGTGATGTCGCCGCGATACTCGACCGAAGCGGCCCACAGCCGGAACAGCTCGGCGCCCGACTTCTTGATCACGCTTTCGGGATCGATGTACGCGATCTTCTTGCCCTCGGCGCGCGCCTTTTCGATCGTGCTCTTCGAGTACGGCGCGCCGTTTTCGTCGAGCACGAAGCCGTGCGTGATGACCTGCTTGTACGGCGCGCGGCCCATGATGCCGACGCCGGCGAGCAGCGAGGAGTGAAACCAGCCGCGGTGCTGATCGGAGCCTTCGAGATAGAGCTCGATGTGCTCGTAGTCTTTGTCGCGCGCGACCATCGCGAGCCACGACACGCCGGATTCGAACCACACGTCGACGATGTCGCGCTCGCGCTCGAGCTCGCTCGAACCGCACGCTTTGCATTTCGTGCCGGCCGGCACGAGCTCGGCGACGGTCTTCGTCCACCACGCGTCGGCGCCTTCGCGATCGAAGATCGCCGCGATGTGCTCCATCGTGTCGGCATCGGCGTGCTCGGCCTTGCACGCGGTGC
>DASXEF010000565.1:0-1917 GCA_036490255.1 Kofleriaceae bacterium | reverse complement strand
GATCTACGCGCGGCTTACCGAGCTTCACCGGCTCGGCGTCGCGCGGCTCGGCGCGTCATCGCCGGTCGTCCGCGGCATCGACATCAAGCGCGCGACGATGCTGTTCGAGAACGGCGACGTCGCGGGCGCGCACGCCATGCTGGTGGCCGCGCACGACCAGGAGCCCAACTCGAAATCGCGGCGCGTGACCGGCCGTGTCGTCGACGCCGCGCATCGTCCGATCGCCGGCGCGACGGTGACCGCGGCCGAATCGCTGATCGGCGATTCCGCGACCGCCGCCGAGGTGTTCGATCGCGGCTCGTCCACCCGAACGGTCACGAGCGATGCAAACGGCGAGTTCGTGATCGCGGATGCGGTCGAGCACGGCGTGATCGTCGCGGAGCTCGGCGCGCTGCGTTCGCCGCCCGTGCAGCTCGCTGATCACGTCGAGCTCGCGGTCGGCCCGACCAGCCGCATCGAGGGCCGCGTCGAGCTCGACGGTGTCGATCCGGCGTCGATCGGCATCGACGCGACCGGAACCGATCGCGTGCTCGCGTCGTTGTATCAGGTCAGCGCGCCGGTCGGTCGCGATGGCCGCTTCGTGCTCGACGGGTTGCAACGCGGCGCGACCCGCGTCCGGATGTCACCGGAGAACGCGATGCAGCCACGCGTCCAGGTCGTCACGGTCGCGGTCGACGCACCGCTCGTGCGCGGTGTCGAGCTGGCCGCGAAGACGACGCATCGCACGATCCCGGTCGTCGTGCGCGCGAGCGTCGGCGACTCGATTCCGAGTGCACAGGTGATGATCTTCGAGGGCAAGATCGCGGCGAAGAACTTGCTCGAGCTCCAGCGGGTTTCGGCATCGGCGAGCGCCGATGTCGCGGTCGCGATGCGGCCGGAGCTCGTCCCCGACGCCGTCAAAGCCGTCGCGCGGCGCGGCGACGTGATCGCGACGATCACAGGTGTGCCCGTCGGCCCCGCGACCGTCTGCGCGCTCGCGCAGCCCAAAGACAACGGCGACGATCCGGATCTGCAGCGCAAGATCGTCGAGCACCTCGATCGACTCGAGCTGCGCTGCGTGCCGCTCGCGCCGACCGATACGCAGATCGTCCTCGAAGTGCCGCCGTTCCCGCGGCTCTGACGATCACCACCAGATGGCGGCGATGGCGGCGATGTCGCGCGCCGCTTCACCGCGTCGCGGCTGAATCGTTAACGCCGCGCGCCGGCCGCAATGCGGCGCACGGCTTCCGGCAGATACACCGGCGCCGACGGGGCCATCATCGATAGCTGGCGCAGCCGCTCGGTCGCGAACCGACCGGCGAGGTTGCGATACGCATCGGGTGCGAGCGAGCGAATCGCGGGCAGCACGTGCTTCTCTTCATAGCTCGCGTGATCGGTGACGAGCTCGCGCAGCCACGTCGCGCTGTCGTACCAGCTCGGCGTGCCGACCGGCGCGCAGACGAGCGAGGCGAGCGCGACCTCTTGCAGCTTGTGGGATTGCGACGCCTCGTCGACTACCAGCGCCAACGCACGCGGTTCGCGCGAGCTGCGAACTGCATGCGCGAACACGATGTCTTCCGCCTCTGCGTGTGCGGTTAACCCCAGACGAGCTCCGTCGAGCGCGGTGCGGATCTGCTGGATCGTCGCATCGGGATTCATCAACGCGGCGAGTCCCCGTGAGAGATCCTCGTGGTCTCTGCGCAGGAGCGCGAGGATGTCGATGGCCATGCGTTGTTGCGCTGCAGTGACGATGCCCGTTCAGCGTTTAGTGCCGGTCGGCACGTCAAAGCCGCGGGCGAGGCGTCGCTTACAAAATCGCGCGCTTCCTAACCGAGTCTTTACGATCTTCGACGAGCAGATCCGCTCGCAGGCGCCGTGCGGCGTGCGAATGTGACTCGCGATCTCGTCGGGAACATCGCATTGTCTCGTCTGCGTTCT
>DASXEF010000419.1:0-7296 GCA_036490255.1 Kofleriaceae bacterium | reverse complement strand
GGCGTGAGCAAGCGCATCGGCTCCGACAAAGAGCGGCGCCGGCTGCGCGACATCGTGAACGCCGCGCGGCCGAAGGGCACCGGCTTCATCGTGCGCACCGCCGCCGAAGACGCGATCGATCAAGAGCTGCGCGACGACGTCGACTTCTTGGCGCGCGCGTGGCGCGAGATCGAGCGCCGCGAAGAAGACATGAAGGGACCGGGCCTGGTCTACGCCGATCTCGATCTGACGTTGCGCTGCATTCGCGATCTGATGCGCGAAGACACCAGCGAGATCGTGATCGACGACGAGGAGCAGTACGAGCGCATCAAGAAGTTCACGCTCGCGTTCCTGCCGCGCTTCGCCGAGCGCGTGAAGAAGTACGAGCACCGCCGGCCGATCTTCGACCACTATCATATCGAGCCCGCGCTCCGGCTCGCGGTCGCGCGCAAGGTGCCGCTGCGCTCCGGCGGCTCGCTCGTGATCGATCAGGGCGAAGCGCTCACCGCGATCGACATCAACACCGGCAGCTTCACGAACACCGGCTCGGGAAATCTCGAGGACACGGTCACCGCGAACAACCTCGAAGCCTGCGAAGAGGTCGCGCGCCAGCTCCGGCTGCGCAACATCGGCGGCATCATCGTCGTCGACTTCGTCGACATGGATAAAGAGGGCAACCGGCGCAAAGTCTGGGACGCGTTCCAGAAGGCGCTGTCGCGCGATCGCGCGCGCACGAACGTCACGAAGATCAGCGAGCTCGGCCTCGTCGAGATGACGCGCAAGCGCACCCGCGAGTCGCTCGTGCAGCTGCTCACCGAGCCGTGCCCGACGTGCGAAGGCTCGGGCGTCGTGAAGTCGGTCGAGACCGTCGCGTACGAGATCCTGCGCGAAGTCCGCCGCAGCGGCATGACGGTCGAGAACGAGAAGATCGAGCTCGAGTGCGCGCCGCGCGTCGCCGAGATCTTGTCGCGCCAGGAGCGCGATTACCTCGACTCGCTCGAGAAGCGCTTCCAAAAGCTCATCACGGTGATCGGCCAGAAAGGCTGGAAACCGGATCAGTTCCGCGTCGCCGGCCGGATGTCGACGGAGATCGCGGCGGAAGCAGCCGCCGAAGCCGCGCCCCACGTGCATCGCCCGCCGGCTAGCAACGGCGGCGGCGGCGGCGGTGGCGGCGCTGGTGGCGGCAACACCAGCAACGGCAACAGTGGTGGCGGCAACAACGCCGGCGGCCGTCGGCGTCGGCGCCGCGGTGGTCGCGGCCGCGATCGCGCCGGCGCGAGCGCATAGACATACGTCTCCCGCGGACGGCGCGTACGTCGATCGTCGTTCGGCCGACGCAGGTCGACAGCGGGCGACGTGCGATCTCGCTGAGATCACGGCGTTGCAGCTGGAACGGGCGTTGCTGTTAGGTCGCGCATGACCAACATCAGCATCGAGCAGCTCGCGAACGTCACCGGTGGCCAGAAGAAGGATCACGCCGATCCTGCGAAGGCGCACGGTCAGCAGAAGCTCGACAGCTCGAGCAAGTCGTTCGGCAGCAAGGGCCTGCAAAAGTGATCGAGATCGGCCTCGCGCAACTCGCGAGGGTCGTTGGCGGCACGGCGAGCTCGAGCAAGGCCGCCGAGCTATCGATCCGACAGCTCCACGATCAGGCGAGCCAGCTCACGGGCGGCGGCGACCCTAAGGCGTCGGGCGGGAAGCCGCAGAAATAGCGGCCTGCAGCGCTTCCGTCGCGATCAGCGTCGCGAGCGCGTCGTAGGTGCACAAGATGACTCTGCGCGGCAGCTCGTGCGATTCGAGTGCGGCTGCGATCGTCGCGATCGCGACGTCTGCGGCTTCGCGCTGCGGATAGTGATAGACGCCGGTCGAGATGCCCGGAAACGCGATCGTCTGGATCGCGTGCTCGCGCGCGAGCTCGAGGCTGCGCCGGTAACACGACGCGAGCTTCGCGCGCTCGCCGTTCGTGCCGCCGTTCCACACCGGGCCGACCGTGTGGATGACGTACGTCGCCGGCAGCTTGTAGCCCTTCGTCAGCTTCGCGTCGCCGACGTTGCAGCCGCCGAGCATGCGGCACTCGGCGACGAGCTCCTTGCCGGCTTTGCGATGGATCGCACCGTCGACCCCGCCGCCTCCGAGGAGGCTCGTGTTCGCGGCGTTGACGATCGCGTCGACCTCGAGCGTCGTGATGTCGGCTTCAACGATTTCGATCCGCGGCCAGACGTTCATGGTGTATGTATAACACCATCGAGCGGCGATGCCATGAGGTAAGGTCGGGACGTGAAGCACCGGATCGCGATCGCGCGCGAGCAGTACAAGTTTTCGTGCGCGCACATGACGGTGTTCGCCGACGGCACCAAAGAGCGCCTGCACGGTCACAACTACACGATCGCAGTCGCGCTCGATGTCGCGCGCATCGACGTCGCCGCGATGCTGCCGTTCGCGCCGATCAAAGCGGCGCTCGCGGACTTATGCAGCGCGTGGAAAGAGCACGTGCTGCTCGCCGCCAATAACCCGCTGTTTCACGTCGTGCGCGACGACTTCGAGCTCGAGTTCACGCTGTGCGGCGAGCGCTACGTGATGCCGCGGCAAGATGCACTGCTGCTCCCGATCGATAATATTTCGGTCGAAGCGCTGGCCGCGCATGTCGCGACCGAGCTGCGCGCGCGGTTCGCGACGCTGGCCGTCAAAGCGACGCAGCTCGAAGTCACCGTCGAGGAATCGCCGGGGCAGGGCGCGAGCTGCATCATCGCACTGTGATCGGGTGGTGCTCGTCGCGCGCGCGATACTCGTGCACGAGCAGCGAGAGCGCGGCGAGGCCGATCGCGATCACGATACTGCCCGCGACCTCGAGATCGGCCTGATGCTCGTGCACGCCGACGCCGACGAGTGTGGCGCCGCCCGCGGCCCACAAGCCCATCCACACCATGCCGCCGATCTCGAACGGCGCGTCGTCGTCGGAGCGCTGGACGTGGCTCTCGTAGTCGATCGAGACGACGTTGCTGCGCGGCGTGACGAGATCGAGCGCGATGTGATGCGTCGTATAGCCGTGACGGCGACGGCCGTGGTGGACGTCGAACATCCAGCGGATGTGAAGATCGTCGCCATCGAAGCGCAGTAGATCGCTCGCGCGGCCGCTCAGCTCGAGCGCGGGTTTGTCGATCAGCACGAGCCGCCGCGTGCCCGGGCATTTCGGGCACCACACGACGATCGACGGCGGTGTCGGTGCTTCGAGCGGATCCGAGGCATCGGATCCGTCGCGTTCGATCCACGAGCCGGTGTCCGGCGTGTCGAGGTACGGCGGCGAGGTCGGCGGAATCTCGCCGCGATCGGAGCCGACCGGCAGGATGCCGGCGACCGCGACGGTCATCGGATCGCGCAGTACGACGTGCGTGATGTCGTTGCGAATCACGCAGCCGGCGAGCGCGAGCGCGACGAGCGTCTTCACGGCGCGATCGCTTGATGCTGGTCGTGGGCGAGATGGTCGCGCAGCGCACACACCGCGAACGCGATCGCGCCGGCGAGCACTGCCGCGCCGACGATCTCGACCACCGGTTGACGCTCGTAAGCACCCAGCGCAATACCACCGCCGCCGAGCATGAAGAACGCGGCGGGCCCGAGCGCGCTGTCCCCGCTCGTGTCGACGTGGCGCTCGTAGTCGATCGACGCGATGTTGTCGCGCGACGTGACGATGTCGAGCGCGATGCGCGGGACCGCGATCCATTGCCGGTGGCCGCGTTGCAGCTCGTCGAAGATCCACGGGATATGAACGACATCGCCGTCGAAGCGGAGGACGTTCGCAGGTGCACCGTCGAGCTGCAGCGTCGGCGCGCCGACCACGATGCGGCGCTGCACGCCGGCGCACGTCGGACACCAGGCGACGATCGCGCCGTCGGCGTGACGCTCGACGTACGAGCCGTCGTTCGGCGCCGGGAGATACGCGGTCGCGGGAATCTCCCCGGCGCTCGAGCCGATCGACATGATCGTCGCGTTGCCGCCGACGATCGCGACGCGATCGAGATCGCGCAACACGACGTGCGTGATATCGACGCGGCTGACGCAGCCGGCGAGCGCGATCGCGACAAGTCCCCGCATGCGACGAGCATTTCGCTCGCCACGTGCAGGGCTCGTTACGAAGCCGCTAAGCCGCGGCTAAGACGGCGTTAACGGCGCAGCGCGGCGCGCGCGAGCAGCACGCACGCGATCGCGTTCACCGCGAGCCAGATGCTCGCGAGGCCGAACGCGTGCGGGACGTAGTGCAGCGACGTCATCGGCACGACCGCGAAGAACGCGAGATGCGCGGCGACACCGACCGCGACGCCGGCGAGCACGCCGCGCAGCTTCGGCACGCCGTAGCCGATCACGAGCAGCGCGAGCGGGATCGCGGCGCTGAAGAACAGCGCGTTGCCGTGACCCGCGACGCCGAGCAGGCTCAAGTCCCACGACGGCAGGCCGTGCGTCAGCGCGTGAACGCCGGGCAGCGACGACAGCTTCGGCGCGAGGTACGGCAGGAAGAACAAGCCCGACGAGCCGACGAGCGCGCCGCCGAGATAGCCGAGGCCGAGCTTCGTGCCGAGGCCCTTGCGACGTGCGCTCGCGGCGACTGCACCGGCGAGCAAGAGGCCGATGGCGAACTGCCAGCCGCCGGCCTGACCGCGCGCTTCGAGGATCGCGGCGGGCGCATCGACGATGCCGGCGCCGTACTTGTCGGCGCTGAACTGCTGGTTCGCCGGCTTGCGCGCGCTGTGCTTGAGGATCTTCTCGACCGCGGTCGGATCGGTCACGCCTTCACCGACGACGAGCGCGGCGACGCCGGCGACATGCGGCGACGCCATCGACGTGCCCATGTACGCGAAGTAATCCTCTTTCGACGGATCGCCGATGACGATCGTGTTCTGGAGGATGCCGCCGTCGGTGTTGCTGCGACCGCCCGAGGAATCGCGCGTGTTGCCACCCGGCGCGGCGATGTCGATGTCCTTGCCGTAGTTCGAGTAGAACGTGATGCCTTCGTCCTGCTGCGTCGCGCTGACCGCGACGGCGCCGGGATACGCGGCCGGATAGCCGACGCGACCGCGACCGTCGTTGCCGGCAGCGCAGATGACCGTCACGCCCTTGCCGTGCGCGTACGCGACGGCTTTCTTGAGCACCGTCGACGGGAACGCGCCGCCGAGCGACATGTTGATCACTTTGGCGCCGTGATCGGCCGCGTAGCGAATCGCATCCGCGATGCCGGCGACCGAGCCGGAGCCCGATGCCGACAACACTTTGAGCGGCATGATCTTGACGTCGAGCGCGATGCCCGCGACGCCGACGCCGTTGTTCGTCGCCTGCGCGATCGTGCCGGTGACGTGCGAGCCGTGGCCGTGATCGTCGGCGGCGTGCGTGTTGTCGTCGACGAAGTTGTACGGGTCGACGAACGTCAGGCCCTTGAGATCGGCGAGCTGATGGAACTTGCCGTAGTTCTCGTAGCCGACGCCGGTGTCGAGCACGGCGACGATCACGCCGTTGCCTTGCGCGAGCTTCCACGCCTCGGGAATGCCGATCTGGCGGAAGTTCCACTGCTTGTTCCACAGCGGATCGTTCGGGAAGCCTTCGTGCGTCGTATCGATCGGCGTCGCGATCGACGTCTCCTCGCCCGGATCGAGCGACATGATCGAGTCGGGCTCGGCACCTTCGACTTCGGGACGCGCCGACAGCGCGGCGATCACCGAAGCTTCGCTGCTCGGCGCGACGTGCGCGCGATAGAGCTGGGTGCGGACCGCTTCGTTGTGATCGACGAGCTTCAGATCGAGCCCGAGGTCGTGATCGATCGCCGCAACCTGTGCGGGAGTCGCGTCGTCCTTGAGATCGACCAGCACGTCATCGCGATCGATCGCGGCTTGCGCGGCCGGATCGTCGGCCGAGATCTGCGCGACCTTGTTCGTCACGCCTTGGCCGCGGAACCACCAGTACGCGATCACGATCGCGACCAGCACCAGGAGCCAGGGCCAACTACTGCGACGCTTCGTCGACTGCTCGTCGTCCATGGTTACAAGTATAGGCCCTAAATCAGGATTCGCTCGTCCGACGGAATGTCGTCTTCGCCGAGCGCCAGCTGGTTATCGATCTAGCGATCTTCGGCCAACGCTTCGAGATAGCTCTTGATTTCAGGCACACCCGCGACCATGCGCGCGACGAACTCGGCGGCGAGAAACAGCACCGTCGACGCGCGTGTCGCGACCACCGACGCCGTCGTGCGAGCGTTCCTGAGTAGCGACATCTCGCCGAACACGTCGCCGATCTTGAGCTGGCCGAGCGTCACGCTCGTGCCGTCGCCGGCGCGGCGGCCGACATCGAGCTCGCCCGACAGCACGACGAACAAGCCGCGGCCTTCTTCACCTTCTGCGATCACGACGGTGCCGGACGCGACGTCGTGGCTCGTGAAGCGGCGCAGCAGATCGCGCTGCTGCATCCGATTGAACGGTTTGAACAGCGCCGAGGTCGCCATCAAGTTGCCGAGTAAGCGCTCGCGCGTGAACCCGTGCAGTGCCTCGGCGACCGGGCCGAGCTCGTCGGCGAGCGCGGCGAGCGATTGCCGGCCGACTTCGAGTAGATCGACTTCGGTCATGCACGCGACGCTCGCCGAGCGCGGCTGCGCCGACAGCAACGCCATCTCGCCGAACACGGCATTCTCGCCCAGCTTCGCGAGCTCGGTGTGCCGGCCGAGGCCATCGGTCGCGAACACGCTGAGCTGTCCGCCGGCGACAAAGAAGAACGAGTTGCCGGCCTCGCCTTCGCGGACGACGAGCGCGTTCGCCGGAAATCGCCGCAGCACGAGCGTGCCGAGCACGCGGCGAAACGCGGCTTCCGACATCGTCGATAACAGCGGCATCGGATGCAGCGCCTGCGGATAGCTGCCGTCGGTGAGCTTGTCGGTCGCGTGCTCGGCGCGGGCGAGCGCGGTCGCGACCGCATCGGGCGGCGCCGGCAAGCGCACGTCGGGAACTTCGATCGGCGTCGTGTCGATCGGCAACGCGATGCGCGTCGCGAGCTTGCCGAGCCGTTCGCTCTCGCTGCCGTACGTGACGACGAGCGACGCGAGTAGATCGGCGGCTTCACCACCGTGAGCTTCGAGCACGCGCGCGCAAACCAGCGCGGCGAGTGGATGGCCGGCGTTCAAGCAATAGCGCGCGGTCGCTCGATACACGCTCGCGGCACGTGGATCGCCGAGCGCGAGCGCGCAGTCGGCGACGCGAATACGCGCGTCGTAATCGAGCGGCACGGCGGCGACGATCGCGTCGTACAGCCGCAACGCGGCGACGTGCTGACCTTGCGCGAATA
>DASXEF010000414.1:0-6794 GCA_036490255.1 Kofleriaceae bacterium | reverse complement strand
AGCACGCGCTCGGCGACGACGTCGCGGGCGCGCCCGCGCACTGAACGCGCTCGCCCGACAGTGTCGGGAAGGCATACAGCGCAGGCCCGCTAACTCTAACGGCTGCGCTGGCTTGCTTGGCAGGGTCCGTGCATCGTAGCCAGCAGCCATGCGCGCCCTCGTTGCCCTCACGCTCCTCGCCGCCTGCCACAAGTCCGGAAGCGATGCCTCCGAGGTCATCAAGCCGCCGGTGGTGCCGATCAAGGTCACCACGATCGCGGCCGGATCGGCGCAGACGCCCGACGTGCTCGTGCTCACCGGCACGGTCGCCGCGGATCAACGCTCCGACGTCACCGCGGATACGCAGGGCAAGGTCATCAACGTGATGATCGAGCGCGGCCAGCGCGTGAAGATCGGCCAGCCCGTCGTGCAGCTCGACGTTCGCTCGGCGGCGCTATCGGCGCGCGAGGCCTCGGCGGCGCTCGCGTCGGCGCGCGTGCAAAAGCAGCTCGCCGATGACGAGTGCGTCCGCACCAAGACGCTGCTCGACAAAGGCGCGATCACGAAGAGCGAGTTCGACAAGCAGAACACCGAGTGCTTGAACGCGGTCGAGCAGGTCGCGCAAGCACAGGCGCGCAACGACGCGATGGCGAAGACGGTGTCGGACGGCATGGTCCGCGCGCCGTTCGACGGCGTGGTCGATCAGAAGAACATCTCGCCCGGCGAGTGGGTGTCACCCGGCAAGGCGCTGTTCACGCTGGTCGCCGACGACCCGCTGAAGATCCAGCTCAACGTGCCGGAGCGCGCCGTCGACAAGATCAAGAAAGACATGCGCGTCGACGTCACGTCGGTCGCGGTGCCGGGCAAGGCGTTCGGCGCGACGGTGACGCGACTCGGCGCCGAGATCGGCCAGAGCCGCGCGCTCGTCGTCGAAGCGCAGCTCGACAAGGGCTCCCAGCTGATTCCGGGCATGTTTGCCGAGGCGCGCGTCGTGATCGGCGAATCGAGCCACATCGTCGTGCCGAAGACCGCCGTCGTGCGTCGCGACAAGACGTGGCGCCTGTTCGTCGACAAAGACGGCACCGCCGAGGAGCGCATCGTGCAGCTCGGCAACGCGCCGTCGGATGACAAGGTCACCGTGCTGCAGGGCGTCGCCGCCGGCGAAAAAGTGATCGCGAACATCGATCCGAAGCTGACCGACGGTTCGAAAGTGACGGAGTAAGCCGTGCAGTGGCTCGCTAATATCTGCGTCCGGCGCCCGATCTTCGCGTGCGTGCTGATCGCCGCACTCGTCGTCGTCGGACTCGTCGGCTACAAGGGCCTCGGCGTCGACAAGTTCCCGAAGGTCGACTTCCCGCTCGTCACGATCGTCACGCCGTATCCCGGCGCGTCGCCGACCGCGGTCGAGACCGACGTCAGCGACAAGGTCGAAGAAGCCGTCAACACGGTGTCGGGCCTCGACACGCTGACGTCGACGTCGACCGAGGGCGTCTCGCTCGTCGTCGCGCAGTTCGATCTCGAGGTCGATCCCGACAAGGCCGCGCAGGACATCAACGAGCACCTGTCGTCGGTGCTCCGCGATCTGCCGGCGGGCACGCGTCCCGAAGTTCGCAAAGCCGACCCCGACGCGGCGCCGATCGTCGTGCTGTCGGTCAAGGGGCCGCCGGGCATGGCGAACCGCGACCTCACGCACTTCGCCGACAAGCAGGTCAAGAGCCGCATCGAGCGGCTCTCCGGCGTCGGTCAGGTCGTGATCCTCGGCGGCCGGCTGCGCCAGATCAACATTCACCTGGATCCGATCCGGATGTCGGCCGCGGGCGTGTCCGCGCTCGAGATCGAAAGCAAGGTCAGCGCGTCGAACGTCAGCGTGCCGGGCGGCTCGATCGAGAGCGGCCCGACGAACGCGACGCTGCGCATCGAGAGCCGCGTCATCGATCCGCAGGATCTCTGCAAGATCGTCGTGCGCGACGTCGGCGGTCACCAGATCCATCTGGCCGACGTCGTCGAGCCGCCGGCGAACGCGCAGCCCGGCCAGTGCATCGACGATTCCGAAGAAGACGCGCAGACCGCGGCGACCTACAACGGCGTCGCGGCGATCGCGCTCCAGGTCCGCAAGCAGACCGGCACGAACACCGTCGCCGTTGTCGACGCGATCAAGGCGCAAGTCAACGAGCTGCGCACGCAGCTGCCGGCCGGCTATTCGGTCGAGGTCGTACGCGACAACTCGATCCAGATCCGCACGTCGGCCGATCAGGTGCTCGAGCACTTGGTGCTCGGCTCGTTCCTGGCCGCGCTCGTCGTGCTGCTGTTCCTCGGCTCGCTGCGCTCGACGATCATCGCCGCGATCGCGATCCCGGTCTCGATCATCTCGACGTTCGGCCTGATGAAGGCGTTCGGCTTCACGCTCAACATGATGACGCTGCTCGCGCTCGCGCTCGCGGTCGGCATCGTGATCGACGATGCGATTGTCGTGCTCGAAAATATCTATCGCTTCATCGACGAGAAAAAGATGAAGCCGTTCCCCGCGGCGGTGCAGGCGACCAAAGAGATCGGCATGGCCGTGCTCGCGACGACGCTGTCGCTGATGGCCGTGTTCTTACCGGTCGCGTTCATGAGCGGCATCGTCGGCCGCTTCATGTACAGCTTCGGGCTCACGATGGCGTTCGCCATCCTGGTCTCGATGATCGTCGCGTTCAGCCTGACGCCGATGATGGCGGCGCGCATCCTGCCGCTGCCGGCGCCGGAAGGGCAGGAGCGTCACAGAAGCTGGCTCGAGCGGATCTCCGACGGGCTCTATCACCCGATTGCACGGCTGTACTCCGGCGTGCTCGCGTTTTGCCTGCGCCACCGCTGGATCGTCGGGCTCGCGATCGTCGCGATGTTCGGCATCACGGTGCCGATGTGCAAGAAGCTCGGCGGTGACTTCCTGCCGGTCAACGACGAGGGCCAGTTCGAGATCTATCTGCAGGCGCCGGAAGGCACGTCGCTGTCGAACACGACGCTGATCGGCGACCGCATCGCGCGCGAGGTTCGCGACATTCCCGAGGTCAACGAGACGCTCGTGACCGTCGCCGGCGGCGATCAACGCCAGTCGAACGTCGGCAGCATCTACGTGCACCTCAGCGATCCGGGCGATCGCAAGCGCTCGCAGAACGACATCATGCAGCAGGTCCGGACCAAGGTCCTGCCGAACGCGCCCGAGGGCTGGCGCGTCGCCGCGCAGCCCGTCAACGACTTCTCGCTCGGTGGTCAGAACGCGATGGTGTCGTACGTGATCTCGGGGCCGGATCTCGACAAGCTCGAGCGCTTCGGCAAGCAGGTGCTCGCCGACATGAAGAACGTGCCCGGCGTCGTCGATCTCGACTCGAGCTTGCTCGATCCCCTCAACGAGACCGAAGTTCGCCCCGATCTCGACCGCGCCGCGCTGTTCGGCGTCAACCCGGCCGACATCACGAACACGCTGTCGATCTTGATCGGCGGTACGCAGGCCTCGACCTACGAGGACAAAGGCGACGAGTACGTCGTGTGGATGCGCGCGGCCGAGAAGTATCGCGACGACCCGGAAGGGCTCGGCCAGATCTTCGTGCCGTCGCCGGTGCTCGGTCAGGTCCCGCTGTCGGATGTCATCCGGATCACGCCGAACAGCGCGATCTCGAAGATCACGCGGCAGAGCCGCGAGCGCGCGGTCACGCTGACGATGAACGTCGCGCCTGGGTTCTCGCAATCGACGGTCTCCACGGCGGTCGAGAAATCGATCAAGAACCTCCAGATGCCGCCGGGCTACACGGCCGAGCCGTTCGGTCAAAGCAAGGAGTTCAAGAAGCTCGCGTCGGCGTTCGCGTTCGCGATCCTGCTCGCGATCATGTTCATGTACCTGACGCTCGCGGCGCAGTTCGAGTCGCTGCTGTATCCGCTCGTGATCATGCTGTCGCTGCCGCTCACCGTACCATTTGCGGTGATGTCGCTCGCGATCACCGGCGGTAGCCTCAACATCTTCTCGATGCTCGGCATCATCGTGCTGTTCGCGATGGTGAAGAAGAACGCGATCCTCTAGGTCGATCACGCGAACGGGCTGCGCCGTCAAGGCCTGCCGCGCACGGAAGCTGTCATCGCCGCGAGCCGCGACCGGTTGCGGCCGATCCTGATGACGACGTTCGCGTTCGTCGCCGGTATGACACCGCTGATCACCAGCAACGGCATCGGCTCGGGATTGTCGAAAGCGATGGCTCAAGTCGTCGTCGGTGGACAGACGCTGTCATTGCTGCTCACGCTCGTCGCGATTCCCGTGATCCACACGTGGTTCGACGACCTCGCGCGCGGCTGGCGCAACTTCACGCGCAAGGTTTTCGGTGGCGAAGTCGATCGCGGCGCGGCCGAGCTCGGCATCGTCGACGTTTATTCGGCAAATAAATAAGCCCGCTGCGCTCGCGCTCCGGAGCATGATCAAATTTCCGCGGGCCGTGCTTCGCTGTTCCGGGCCGCGGGTGCGAATGCGCGTGATCGGGGTTCCGATCTCGATCCGGCTTTGGTATGACGCGCTTCCTTCGGCACGACGCCACCACAATGACGAAGCGCACCCGAGACCTTCGCAGCCTGCTTCACGTTCCCCAGCACGATCTCCAGGCTCAGGTGGCGAGCCGGCTCGCGCGCATCGGGTTCCCGCAATTGCGCCCCGCGCACGTGCAGGTCTTGTCGCAGATCGATGACGCCGGCGTGAGACTCGCCGACCTCGTCGCCAACGTCTCGCTGGCGAAGCAGACCGTCGGCGACCTGATCGACGACCTCGAGAGCATGAAGATGGTCGAGCGCTTCCCCGACCCCGATCACGGCGTGATCAAGCGGGTCCGGTTGGGACCGAAGGGCCGCGTCTGGGCGGCCGAAGTTCGCCGCGTCGCGCAGGCGACCGAGGCGCGTTGGACCACGCAGCTCGGCGCGAAAAAGATGAAGTCGCTACGCTCGCTGCTCGAAGAGCTCGCGGCGACGGTCGAGAGCGCGCCGCAGAGCGCGAACGGCGTCAAAGCCAAGCGCGGCTGATCAGCTGCGACGCCGGCGCGGCCGGCGATCCGCGCGGCAGCAACGCGCGAAGATCGATCACTTCTTCGCCGGCACCGGCGCGGGCTGCAAGAACGTGTAGATCAGCGAGACCTTCATGATGGTCTCGACCTCGGCGGCGGGCGGCACGAAGCCCATCGCGAACGGCGCGCTGCCCGACGGCAGCGTCAACGGACCGGGCCGGTTGTCGAAGTGCGACTCGAGGCTGGTCTGGAACGCGATGCTGTTCGAGACCTTCGCCGAGATCGCGACGCGAACGTTGACGCGCGTGTCGTTGAACGCGCTGCCGTCCTGACCGGTCGGCAATGTCTCGTGGTTGAAGTTCGTGAGCGCCTCGACCGATGCATCCAAGTCGGCGCCGGCGAGCAGCTGTGCCTTGTGACCGACGAACAGGCGGCCGGAGTGGACCGAGACGCCGGGACCGACGCTGAGATCCTCGCGCGAGAAGTCGTAGCCGATCTCGCCGACGGTCGTCGACGTCTTCGATTTGTAGAGCACGCGGCTGTAGCCGGCCTGGCCGCCGTAGCGCGCGTCGACGCCGGCCGGCAGGTCGCGGCCGGCGAGGGCGGCGATGAACAGCGAGTTGTCGGCGGTGAGAAAGCGGTCGTAGCGCGCCTTCGCGGCGAGCGTCTCGGCGGTGATCTGATCGCGCTCGACCAGCTCGCTCGTGTTGTCGATCGTGCCGTTGCCGTTGAGATCGTCGAGCACGAGCGTGCCGGTCTTCGCGTACGTGCCGCTCGCTTCGAGCCCGAGCTTGTTGTCGCCTTGCTTGCGCGTGACCTTGAAGCCGCCGGTCGCGGTCGTGCTGTCGGTCGTGCCGGTCGTGACGACCACGCCGGCTTCGGCGGAGGCGGTCCACTCGGTCTTCGTCACCTTCTTGACGTCGGCGTAGTTGCCGTAGTCGAACTTCGGGTCGTCGGCATACGCCGGCCCTGCCGCGGCGACCACCGCAGCAATCAGCCACAAACGCGCGCGCATAGTTCACTCCGTTTTGGGAATTGCGCGCAAACGGTACCCGAATCTGTGTCGCGATTCGATCAGATCGCCGACTTCCGATTTAACGAGCGCGCGACGCACGCGACGCACGAGCTGCTTGACGTGGTTCTCGCTCGGCTCGCGCGTGTCCCACGACAGATCGGCGATCAGCTCCGAGCTGCGCACGAAGCCGCGCACGAGCTCGGGTTGATGCGACTCCGACGCCATCCGCTTGATCATCAGCGCCATCAGCTCGAACTGCGTCGTCGTCAGCTGCACTTGCTTGCCGTCGACCTCGACGAGGCCGCCGCCACCGCCGGTCGGCTCGTGCAGCTTGAAGCTCATCTCGGGTAAGCCGACGTTCGTCGTCTCTTCTTCGGCGTCGAACGGCGTCGCGACGCGCGCCGGCGGTGGCGCGGGTGCGGGCGGCGCCGCGATCGCGGCGAGGTTCTGCGGCCGGATCGTCGTCGTGACCGTGCGCGTGATCTTCGGCGCCGGCAGGCTCGCGATGTCGCTGACGATGTAGAACGCGATGTGGCCGAAGCGAACGCGATCGGCGTTCTGCACGGTCACCGGGCCTTCGATCAGCTGATCGATGTGGAACGTGCCGTTCGCCGAGCCGAGGTCGCGCATCGTCCAGATCCCGTTGTCGAGCGTCAGGTGCGCGTGGTGGCGCGAGACCGATGGCTCCAGGATCGCGAGGCCTTGATTCTCGATCTGGCGGCCGACCAGCGTGCGCGCTTCGAGCCGATGCACGCGTCCCCACAGGTCGATCAGCGCGGCATCGG
>DASXEF010000401.1:0-2079 GCA_036490255.1 Kofleriaceae bacterium | reverse complement strand
ATGTTGGTGTCGTCGAATCCCGAGCTGATGTCGCCGGTGCCGGTCAGCGACGCGAACGCGCCGCCCTGAACGAGGGCCGTGTTGCCGAGGATACCAGCGGTCCGCGCCTGGTCGATCGCCTGCTGGCGAGCGAGCTGCGGGTCCTCTTGGTTCTTCTGCATCTTGTACTGGCCCTCGGCGCGGTCCGAGTCCTTCTTACCCATCTTGCCTTCGTCGAGCGCCATCGCGGTGCCGGTGCCACCCGACTCGTCCTTGCCGTCGTCCTGCTGATCTTCGGGCGGCGGCGGCGGCGGATCGTCCATGTTCGTGCTGTTCGAGCGCGTCGAGGTGTCCTCGAGCGACGCGAGATCGATGTTGGTGTTCGAGTCCTCGATCGGAATCTGCGCGAGCAGCAGCATGATGATCGTGAACGCGGCGGCCGTACCGCCGAGCGCGGTCATGAACGACGTGTCGACGGTCATCAGCGGCGCGGCGTGACGGCGCGGGCGCGCGACCGACGACACCAAGAACGTGGTCTTGCCGATGCGAACGCGAATCTTCGCGTTCGCCGGAATTGGCGAGATCGACGTGCGGCCCTGCGAGGCGAGCTCTTGCAGCGACGTCGACGTACCGCCGACGGCCATCTCGCCTTCCATGCCGTGGCTGAAGTTGAACGCGAAGTCGTCGCCGTGCGGCTCGACGAGGTTGAACGAGTGCTGGCCCTCGATCGGGAAGTCGACATCGCCCGCGGTACCGATGCGGACGAACGGGCTCTCCTTCTCTTTACGCGCGCGGCCGAGCGCCGACGTCAACGTGATGAGCGAGCAGAGCAAGCCGCCGAACGCGATGAAGTCGAAGCCCTGCGAGAGCGTGCGCGGGCGAACCGCGTAACCCGGCTTCTTGACGCAATCGGGGATCGCGTGGCCATGGTCCTGGCACGTCGTCTCGACGTCGTACATCGCCTTGTTGTAGGCGGCGTTGTTGACCGCCGTGACGAACGAGAAGATGAACGCGATCAGCGTGACGACGCCGATCGCGAACAGCGCGTACGTCGTGCTCGTGATCTTGCCGCCCTTGGGATCGATGCAGTGCTTCACGCCGACGACGGAGTCGCCGAACATCTCGGCGACCTCGACGGCGCGCGTGCCGCTGAAGTCATCGGCTTCGCCGGCCATCGCCTGCTGGAAGCCACCGACCGGCGCGACCGACGCGCTCGGCGCGCCGTAGATCGCGGGACCTGTCGGCATGCCGGCCGGCGCGCGAATCGCGGGCGGCGGCGGAACGTAGGCGGCGGCGGGCGGCGGCGGCGAGAACGCCGGCGTCATCTGCGGCGCGGCGAACGCCGGAGCCGGCGCAGGCGCCGGACGCGGTGCGGGCGCCGACGGAGCTGCGGGTGCCGGACGCGGCGTCGACGCGACGATGTCCTGCTGCGCGGGCGCTTGCACCCGCGTGTGCTCTTCGAGCTCGGTGCCCGCCTCGGCGCCGATCGCGAGCTCGATGCGAGTCTCGCCGACGACGATGGTATCGCCCGACTGGAGCTTGGCCTTGTTGACCTTCGAGCCGTTGACGAAGGTGCCCTTCGTCGAGCCGAGGTCGATGATGCTCACGTCGTTCGGTCCGTTGACCTCGATGATCGCGTGCATACGCGACACCGTCTCGTCATCGAGCTTGAGGTGCGCCGACGGCACCTTGCCAAGCTTGATGACGGAAAGGCTGAGCTTCTCCTCGCGGAGCAGCTGATCGCCTTTGAAGATGCGGAATGTGAGCGGAACCTTTGCGCCGGCCATGTCGATCTCCGTTTGGAGCTACTAGGAACGATGGCCGGGGATGCGAGCGAGCGGCGAGACGCCGCCCCTCGCTACAGATCCTCGGCCGACTTCAGAATCTCGGGAAGGAACGTCGTGCGGATGCGGATCAACGACGCGTGCTTGGCGAAGTCGCGGGCGTCGACCGTCGAGCCTTCCGGCTTGACGAGGTCGCCTTCGATGGTGTCGCCAGAGAAGTCGTAGACCTTGACCTTGCCGCCCTTGTCACCGCCACCACTGGGCGCCGGCTTCTTGTCGTCGGCGAGCGCGATGGAGGTCAAAAGAGCGAGCGAGC
>DASXEF010000371.1:0-2196 GCA_036490255.1 Kofleriaceae bacterium | reverse complement strand
CGCTGAACGCGCTCGACATCCACGCGTTCAGCTACGACGGCTCGCTGCCGATGATCAACCAGCGCGTGATCAACGAGACCGCGGTGAACGTCGTGTATCTGAACTCGCTGACGAAAAACTGAGACCGCGCCCAATGGTCTCGCGGGCCTGGCCGGGATCGAATTTTGCGAGAGCGGCCGGCATGCGTAGCTTTGCCTTCGGAATCTTGCTGGTCGCGTGCACGTCGCAATCGCCACCGACCCCGCCGCCGATCACGACGGCGTTACAGATGAATGACCTGACCGTGCTGTTCCCGCTCGCGACGACCGCGCAGGACTTCGATACGTATCTGGCGGCGAGCTCGACCGGCAACAACGGCGCGCTGCTGCCCGAGGCCCTGTTCGCCTCGGACCAAAGCTCGTTCATCGCGTACGACGATCTCCGCGTCGTCGGCATGCGGCTCGACCCGTGCTTCGCGAACGTCGGGCCGATCACCGATCCGAGCACGTGCGACAACCAGATCCGCCTCGTGTTCCAGCCGCTCGATTTCGGCTCGAACGTCACGATCGCCGAGGACGCGGCCGTCCACGTGTCGTATTCGATCACGCGCGATCAGCTGATCGCGGCGGCAAACGCGATCGCGGCGGCGCGCGCGCAATCGACGACCGACGACCTCGGCCCGCTCGCGGTCAATCCGCTCGTCGCCAAGCAGGGCTTGTCGGGCGCGTACGCGCAGGCGCTGCGCGGCATCATCATGACCTACGCGAACAGCGCGAAGATCGAACGGCTCACGACGTTCTTCCTCGAAGCGTCGGGCGGCTTCAGCGGCGGCAGCGGCGGCCCGGTGCCGGATGAAATCGAGATGGGCAGCGGCAGTGGTAGCGACGATCCGCCGCCGTTCGACGCCTCGAACTTCTGGGACATGCACGGCTTCGACGTCGCTGCCGATGTCGAGACGCCGCTGCAGATCGCGAAGCTCGGCTCGGACACGACCGACATGTCGATCTCGGCGAGCACCGATCCGCTCGAAGCGCAGCTCGAGCCGGTGACCGACGGCAGCGACAACCTCACGCTGATCGCGAGCGCGTCGGCGGCCGGCTCGGCGTCATCGCCGCAGCGCCAAGCCGCGTTCGATGCCGCGCTGCGGATCGAAAACCCGAACGACAACTCGCCGAACACGATCGACTGCGCGAGCTGCCACATGGCCGAGCCCGCACGCATGCTCGTCGGTACGCCGATGTTCAACATGAGCGCGAGCGGCGATACGAACGCGTTCGTTGCAGCGTCGTCGATCCCGTCGGCGGATCTCGCGTCGACCGCGACGGTGTTCGTCGATCCGGTCGACCAGGGCCTCAACATCCACGCGTTCAGCTATCGCAACACCGATCCGATCATCAACCAGCGCGTGATCAACGAGACTGCCGCAAACCTCGCGTATCTGATGTCGCTGATGCAGTAGCGCGCAGCATCGACACGACGTCGGCGCAAATTCGATCGGTCGCGATGCGCGCGGCATCGACCGCGCCGGCGAGCGACAAGAAGCCGTGGACGAGCGACGGGTTCTGGTGATGGCGCACGGTCACGCCGGCATCGCGCAGGCGCGCGGCCCACGCGTCGCCCTCGTCGACGAGTGGATCGAACCCGGCGGTGATCACGATCGCGGGCGCGGCGCCTTCGAGCTCCGCTTCGGGCCAGAACCACGGCGAGCCGGCGCGCTTGTCGCCGGTGCCCCAGTAATGGCCGAGGTACCAGTCGATCATCGGCTTCGTCATCAAGTAGCGGCCGCCGCCGAGGCGCTCGACCGACGCCGACGACAGCGTCAGATCGACGATCGGATAGATCAGCACTTGCAGATCGGGCACGCGGCCGTCCGTCATGCGCGCGTGATGCTCGACGTGAGCGGTCAAGAACCCGCCGAAGCTATCGCCACCGACGACGAGCTTGCCGTGCGCCGGCACGCGCTCGGCGATCGCGGCATACGCGGCGTTCGCGTCGTCGATGCCCGCCGGATGCTTGTGCTCGGGCGCGAGCCGATAGTCGACCGACGCGACCGTGCAGCGCGTTTGATCGGCGAGGTGGCGCGTGACCGCGTCGGAGCCTTTGATCGATCCGGTGACGCCGCCGCCGCCGTGAAAGTAGACGAACCAGTCGCCGGTCGCGCCGCGCGGGACGTAGGCGCGGACGGCAATCGTGCCGACGCAGAAGTCGACCACCTCG
>DASXEF010000365.1:0-2194 GCA_036490255.1 Kofleriaceae bacterium | reverse complement strand
CGTGCCGCATGGCGCTGGTTAGGCCGCCCCGTCGACCGCGATAACGACTGGTCCGACGTCTGAGGATCTGGCAAGGTCGGAGCCGTGAGCCTCGCTCCGATCTCCACACCACCGCGGCGTTTCGGTGGCAACCGCGTGCTGCTCGTGATGCTCGGCATCATCGTGCTCGCCGCGATCCCTGCGGTCGTGATTCCGGTGTGGACCAACCGTCATCGCGCGCCGCAGCTCGAAGACATCGGCGTCATCCCGGCGTTCCAGCTCACCGACGAGCGCGGCCAGCCGTTCACCGAGGTCGCGCTGCGCGGCCATCCGACGATCGTCAGCTTCATCTTCACGCGCTGCGACACGATCTGCCCGGTCACGTCGATGAAGATGGAAAAGATCCAGGAGAAGACGTTCGACGCCGGCGCGCACATCAAGCTGATGTCGATCTCGGTCGATCCGACGTACGACACGCCGGCTCGGCTCGCCGACTACGCGAAGCGCTACCACGCCGATCCCGAGCGCTGGCGCTTCGTCACCGGCCCCGCCGACAAGATCCACGACCTCGTCGAGGGCCCGTTCATGACGTCGATGCTGCGCGAAGCCGATCGGCCGGGCGGCGTCCCGAACATCGCGCACGGCGGTTACTTCATGCTCGTCGACGGTGATCTCCACTTGCGCGGCATGTACTCGTCGAGCGACGTCCACGAGCTCGACCGGATGATGCGAGACGCGCGCTATCTCGCGCGAACGCAGCAGTGAGCTCCGCGCTCGACGTCGGCTCGCTGATCCTCGGCATCGCGATCTTGTACTGGGGCGCCGAGTGGCTGATCCGCGGCTCGGCCGGCATCGCGCGTGCGCTCGGCGTGACGCCGCTCGTCGTCGGGCTGACCGTGGTCGTCTACGGCACCGCCGCGCCCGAGCTCGCGGTCGCGACCAAGACCGCGCTCGCCGGTCATACACCGATCGCGCTCGGCACCGTGATCGGCTCGTGCGCCGCCAACATCGCGCTCGTGCTCGGCCTGGCCGCGTTGATCTCGCCGCCGACCGTCGACGGCAGGATCATTCGCCGCGAGATTCCGGTCCTCGTCGGCTCGGCGATCGCGTTGCCGATCCTGTTTCGCAACGGCGTGCTATCGCGCTTCGAGGGCTTGTTCCTCGTCGGCTGCGCGATCGTGTTCACGATCGGTACGGTGACGGTCGCCGCACGGCTCGATCTCGATGACGACCTCGAACAGCTCGAGAGCGCGGCATCCAGCAGCGCGGCGATCGCGGCAGGCGAAGCCGCCGGCGGCAAGGCGCGCGCGAAGACGTCGCGGTTGCTCGCGCTGATCATGATGATCTTCGGCCTCGGCTTGCTCGTGCTCGGCGCGACGCTGCTGGTCGGCGGTGGCCGCGCGATCGCGCAACAGCTCGGGATGAGCGAGCGCATGCTCGGGCTCACGATCGTCGCGCTCGGCACCGCGCTGCCCGAGTTGATCCGTGCGGTCGTCGCCGCCGCGCGCGGCCAGGCGGCGGTCGCCGTCGGCACCGTGATCGGCTCGAACCTGTTGTCGGTGTTTCTCGTGCTCGGCGTGACCGCGTGCTTGCAGCCGATCCGGCTCGGCGAGCGCATGCACCTCGTCGATCTCGTCGGGCTCGTCGCGATCACGCTGCTCGGCGTGCTCGTGATGCGCGGCTCGCGCCGGATCACGCGGTTCGAAGGCGCGCTGCTCGTGCTCGCGTACATCGCATTCTTGATCGCCGCCGCCATCCTATGAACGCGCGCGACTACGCCCTCGGCATCGTGCTCGGCGACACGCTCGCCGCGAAGCTCGTGCCACCGCCGTCGCAGCTCGATCTCGACGACCGCGAGCTGCCGCTGCGCATCGCCGCTCCGGGCCGGCCGGCCGAGCTCGCGATCGCATCGGCGCGCCGGGTGCACACGCCGCCGGTCCAAGGCATGCGCGATCCGGCGCAACGCGCGCGGATCCTGCACGCGCTCGCGAATCACGAGCTCCAGGCGATCGAGCTGTTCGCGTGGGCGCTGCTCGCGTATCCCGACGCGCCGGCCGCGTTTCGCCGCGGCCTCGTCGCGATCCTCGCCGAAGAACAGCTCCACTTCGGGCTCTACGCCGAACGCATGGCCGCGCTCGGCACGCACTTCGGCGACCATCCGGTCACCGGCCATTTCTGGAACAAGCTCGAGCCGCTCGTCGGACCGCTCGAGTTT
>DASXEF010000362.1:0-1807 GCA_036490255.1 Kofleriaceae bacterium | reverse complement strand
CACGCGAGCTCGATATCGCGACGATCGAGCCCGGCGCGTTCGTGCCGGCGCTGGGCCGGTTGCGCGTCAGCGTCGATCGCAGCGCGGTGCACGTCGTCTACGAGCCTGCGACCGGCGCCGCGAGCGCCCGCAGCTTGACGCTGCCCGCGTTGCCCGACGAGCGCGTCCAGCTCGTCGCCTACGTCGCCGCGAACATGATCCGCGATCAGGCGAGCGAGCTGCTCGCTCAGCTGCACGCGCCGCCCATCGTCATCATCGATCAACAACCGCCGAGCGCGACGCCGCCCGCGATCCTGCCGCCGCCGCGCATCGTCGACGATTCGTTTTCCGGGACCGTGGCGATCGATGCGCCCGTCGAGGTCGAGATCCCCGCGACGATCGGCTTCGTGCCGCCGCTCGAGGTCGATCGGCTCGTCGGCGCGCACGTGATCGTCGGTGCCGGCCTGCACGCGCTCGTCGGCAGCACCGACGGCTCGCGCTACATCTCGGTCGCCGGGCTCGCCGATATCGAGCATCAATTCGCGAGCGGGCTGCAGCTCGCAGGCATCGCGGCGATCGCCGGCCGCGTCGACGGCGTGCAAGCCGGTGGCATCGCGAGCGTCGCGCACGACGTGCACGGCATGCAGCTCGGCGGCATCGCGAACGTCGCATCGCGCGTCGACGGCATGCAGCTCGGCGGCATCGCGAACGTCGCCGGCGACGTCCACGGCATGCAGGTCGGCGGCATCGTCAACCTCGCCGACGATCTGCACGGCGTGCAGCTCGGCCTCGTCAACATCTCGAGCGGCGACGACGACGCGTATCCGATCGGCCTCATCAACTACTCGCGCACCGCCGGCGTCGCGATCGACGGCTGGGCCGAATCGACCGGGCTCGCCGCGCTCGCGCTGCGCCACGGCCCGCGCCACTTGCACAACGTGTGGTCACTCGGTTGGTCGCCGAATTTCGACCACGCGCTCGTCGGTGCCGGCCTCGGCACGACGCTGCGCATCGCCGGGCGGATGGGCATCGACATCGATGCGCTGCATTGGTGGACCAGCCTGTTCACCGGCAGCTCGAACATGCTGAACCAGCTGCGCGCGACGCTCGCGATCCCGCTCGGGCCGATCGATCTGCTCGCCGGCGCCGCCGCGAACATCTACGTCGGCGACGGCATGGACGAGAAGATCGGCTTCTCGCCGACGCTCGCTCGCACGTTATCGAACGCGAGCGCGACGGAAGTCGTCGGTTGGCCGAGCCTGTTCGTCGGCGTGCGCGTGCACGCGCGTTAGCGCGTCATCTTCTGCTGGCCGGCCTGCGCCTTCGCCATCTTGCGCGCGGCCGGATGCGACTCGAGCACCGAGCGCGCGAGCTTCTGCAGCTCGGGATGGACGCGGAACTGGGCCATGATGAAGCGGCCGAGATAGTTCACGTCGATATCGGCGAGCTGTTGCAGCTCGGTGCGCGCCGGGCCGCGCTGGTTCGCCGCGAACTTCGCGAACACGCGCACGACGCGGAGCTGGAGCTCGAGCTGCTCTTTGTCTTTCTTGGGCAGGTCGACGATCGTGTCGAGCAGCGCGAGCGCGTCCTTCGGTTTCCCCGTGCGCGCCCACGCTTCGGCGACGAGGCTGGCGGCCATCGGCCGCATCTGTTTGCGCTCGGGGTTGTCGAGGTTGATCGTGTCGGCGGCCTTGCGCGCGTCGGCGGTGCGGCCGAGCCCGAGATAGAGCTGCGTCATCAGCAGCGCGACGTCGTCTTGCATCGCCGCTTGAAAGCCTTTGATGCCGACCGGCTCGAGTAGCTTGAGCGCCGCTTTGGGATCGTCTTG
>DASXEF010000341.1:0-3611 GCA_036490255.1 Kofleriaceae bacterium | reverse complement strand
AAGAGACTTCATTCAACCATCCGGGTATCGGCGTGTTCGTCGCGTCGGGCGATTCGGGCTTCAACCTCGGCGGCCAGGGGCCCGACTATCCGTCGACGAGCGAGTACGTCATCGCGGTCGGCGGCACGACGCTGACAGCCGCGTCGACCTCGCGCGGCTATAGCGAAGTAGCTTGGACCGACGGCGGCAGCTCGTGCAGCAAGAACTTCGCGCTGCCTTCGTTCCAGACCGCTACGGGGAAATGCAAGAAGCGCATGGCGTCTGATGTCGCGGCAGCGGGCGACGGTCCAGCCGGTATCGCGGTCTACGATACTGATCCGTCGGCTGGCGAAAATGGTTGGACGCAGGTCGACGGCACGAGCGCGGCGACGCCACTCGTGGCCGCGATCTTCGCTGCGACTGGCAATGGCGCAGCTGCAAACAGCTTCTCGTACAGCAACACGGGCGCCTTCTTCGACGTGACGTCGGGCACCAATGGCAGCTGCAGCGGCGACCCTGAGTGCACCGCCGGAACGGGTTGGGATGGACCGACGGGTAATGGCACGCCGAACTTCGCGGCACTCGCTGCGATCGGTGGCGAGGGTTCAGGCTCGGGCAGTGGCTCCGGTTCGGGCAGCGGCTCCGGTTCGGGTATGGGCAGCGGTGGCTCGGGCGATCAAGGCTCCGGCTCCGACGAAGGCTCGGGCGGCGATCAAGGCTCGGGCTCCGACGGCAGCGGCGATGGCAGCAACGGCGACAACAACGGCGGCAACGGCTCGTCGGGTGGTGGCGGCGGTTGCTCGACGACCGGTGGCAGCAGCGCCTTCGCGATCCTGTTCGGCCTCGGTCTCGCGTTCACGCGTCGCCGTCGCGCCGCGTAGTTTCCGATTCGATCGATCTCGAGAACAAGCCCTCCGTTGGAGGGCTTCTCCATTTGGTGTACTGAACAGATTGTCAGACCCGCATGCGAGGGTCTCGTTCATGGATGAGTCTCGGTTCCAGCTGACGCATGGCGACGCTGTCGCGTGGTTGCGTGGGCTGCCTGCCGCGTCGATCGATCTCGCGATCACCGATCCGCCGTACGAATCGCTCGAGAAGCATCGCGCGATCGGCACGACGACGCGGCTCAAGCACAGCAAGTCATCGAGCAACGATTGGTTCTCGATCTTTCCGAACGATCGGTTTCCCGAGCTGTTCGCCGAGATCTATCGCGTGCTCAAGAAGGACTCGCACTTCTACTTGTTCTGCGATCCGGAGACGATGTTCGTCGCGAAGCCGATCGCCGAGCAGCACGGCTTCAAATTTTGGAAGCCGTTGATCTGGGACAAGCGAAAAATCGGCATGGGTTACCACTACCGTGCTCGCTACGAGTGCGTGCTGTTCTTCGAGAAGGGCAAGCGCAAGCTCCACGACCTCGGCACCGCCGACATCATCGAAGTGCCGCGCGTCAACGGCGGCTATCCGGCCGAGAAACCGCCGGAGGTTGCCGAGGTGTTGATCACGCAAAGCTCGGAGCCGGGCGCGCTCGTGATCGATCCGTTCATGGGCTCGGGATCGACCGGCGTCGCGGCGGTGCGACAGCGGCGACACTTCGCCGGCAACGACTTGTGTGCCGAAGCGATCGACATCACCCGGACGCGGCTCGTCGAGGCCGGTGCGCGCGAGGCGACGCTCGAGCGATCGCGAGATGAGGACGTGCCGCAGCTCGGGCTGACGTTGTGACCGGGCACCAGTATCGCGACTTGATCGCGAGCTACATCCACCACAACTACGGGCCGCACGGCTTGGTCGTGTACGTCGAGATCGCGTTGGGAAAGACTGTCATCGGCAAGGACCGCAACATCGACGTGTTCGTGATCCGGCCCGACGATCGCAAGGCGGTCGCGATCGAGTGCAAGTACCAGGACTCGCTCGGCACCGTCGATGAAAAGATTCCGTACGCGCTGCAGGATCTCGAGGCGCTGTGGGTGCCGGGGTGCTTGGTGTACGCCGGCAAAGGGTGGTCGCGCGGTGTGTTGCACTCGCTCGAAGCATCGCGGTTGGCGGCATTCTGTTTGCCGGAGCGCGACAAGCTCAACAAGACGCGCCAGACCCGCGAGCTCGATCATATGCTTGCTGCAGTGTTCGGATTCTGGGACCTGGTCTTGCCCGCGAGTAAACGCTTCAAGCGCTGAGCTGATAACGATGCAGTGCCGCCGCCTCGAAAACTTGGATAAGGGCCGCTTCGTCGAGATCTTCTGGGAGGGCGGCCTCGCCGAGATCACCAGCGGCGCGCTCGGCGGCAAAGGTCGCACGCGCGATCACGAGTTCGCGTTGCCGCGCGACTGCGACGAGTTCGTCGCGGCCGAGGTCGCGAAGCGATTGCGCGAGGGCTACGTCGAGGTCGTGCCCGAGGTGTTGCGCGCGCGAAACGCCAAGCACGTCGCGCCCGACGCCGAGTGGATCGCGCGCATCGCCGCCGCGTACGACGACGATGCGCCGCGCGTCGTCTATGCCGATCACCTCGCGTCGCAGGGGGATCCGCTCGGCGAGCTGATCGTCGTGCAGTGCGAGCTCGCGAAGCTCGACGTCGACCAAGCGCGTGCACGCGTGTTGCGCGAGCGCGAAGAGACCTTGCTCGTGACGTATCGGCCGCGCTGGTTGCCGAAGATCGGGCCGGAGTTTCAGTGCACGTTCGAGCGCGGGTTCGTCGAGCGCGTCGACATCGATGCGCAGGTCAAGCGCGATGCGATCGAGCACATGATGGTGCACGCGCCGCTCGTGCGCACGATCGGCCGCGATTGGGCGACGTCGAACTGGTACGAGCGCACGCCGTGGGACGAGCTCCCACCGGCGCTGTTGCGCAAGCTCACCGGCCTCGTGATCCGCGGCTGGCACGCGCAAGCGCCGGGGCTGCGCAAGCTCGTCGAGATGCCGGAGCTCGCCGGCATCGACCGGCTCGGCTTGCGCGTGTGCAGCATCTCGGCGCGCGATGTCGGCTTGCTCGGCACGCGCGCGTGGCGCGAGCTCGATCTGCACTCGAATACGATCGGGCTGCGCGGCGTCGAGACCGCGCTCGGCGACGTGTCGCGGCTCGAAGTGCTCGACGTCGGCTCGAGCGGCATCGGCGATACCGGTGCGCTCGCGCTCGCGAAGCTGCCGTTCGAGCGATTGTGCCGGCTGAGCGTGCGGCGATCCGCGCTCGGGCCGGCGTCGCTCGGCGAGCTGTCGCGCGCGCGCGGCTTGGCGACGCTTGCCGCGCTCGATATGTCGGCGAACCACGGCGTCGCCAGCTTCTTCGCCGACCCGGATCTGCCGGCGCTCGTCGAGCTCGATCTGCACGACACCGCGCTCGACGACGATGCGCTCGCGCTGCTACTCGCATCGCCGCTCGCCGCGCAGCTTCGCGTGCTCGATCTCGGCGGCAATCAGCTCACCGACGCGCGGCTGTTGCTCGAAGCAGAGCTGCCGGCGCTGCGCACGCTCAACGTCTCCGGCAATCCACTCGGCGAGCGCGTGCGCGAGCTCAAGGCCGGCTTGCCGCACGTGCGGGTCACCGCGCGCAACGCCGCTGGTTAAGCCGCCGCGTCGACGAGGTGAATCGCGCGGTCGAACGTGCGGCGCGTGCGCTCGAACGCCGCCTTCGAGACCTG
>DASXEF010000315.1:0-26309 GCA_036490255.1 Kofleriaceae bacterium | reverse complement strand
CCGAGCTCGACGTTTCCGGCGGCGGCGAGTGCGCGTTTGCCGGCGACCGCGGCGAGCGCGACGGTGTCTTCACCGGGCTCGGCGATCGCCATCTCGCGTGCGCCCAAACCTTGCGTGTACTTCGCGGGATCGACGCCGCGTGCGACGGCGAGGTCTTCGATGGAAATGTAGCGGCGCGGTACGGCGACGCCCATCGCTTCGATTCCAACTCGTGTTCTCACGCGGCGGACGTATCACGCGATCCGCTGCCGCGAGTCACGGGATGGTCATAGTACAACGTGCACATGAAGATCATCGTCATCGGTTCGACCGGCACCATCGGGGCCGCGGTCGCCAAGGCGCTCGCCGGCACGCACGAAGTGATCGGCGTGTCGCGCAAATCCAACCCGGCGGTCGACATCGACGAGCACGCGTCGATCGCGCCGCTGTTCGCGAAGCTCGCGAAGCCCGATCACGTCGTCGTGTGTTGCGGCGGCGGCGCGTTCGGCAAGAAGCTCGCGGATCTCACCGACGACGATCTCGCGTATTCGGTGCGCAGCAAGCTGCTCGGTCAGGTCAACGTGATCCGCGAGGCCATCAAGCACGTCGCCGACGGCGGCTCGATCACGGTCACGTCGGGAACGCTGGCGCAAAACCCGATGCCGGCGACGTCGGCGATCTCGATGATCAACGCCGGCATCGAAGGCTTCGTGCGCGGCGCCGCGCTCGATGCGCCGCGCGGCATTCGCATCAACGCGGTGAGCCCGCCGTGGATCACCGAGACGCTGATCGCGTTCAAGATGGATCCGAAGGGCGGCATGCCCGCCGCCGACGCCGCGAAGGCCTACGTCGCGTCGATCGAAGGCAAGGAGACCGGTCAGGTGCTCGAGTGCCGGCGCTTCGTAAAGTTGTAGGCGAGCGCGAACGCGATCACGATCAACGCGGTCGCGCCGATCGGCGCATCACCGCCGCCCGCGCAACCCGACTTGCCGCCGGTGTCCGCGTTGCTGCCGCTCGCGCCGGCATCGCTCGGCACGTCGACGGCGCTCGGGCAGCTCGGGCCGATCACGCCGAACTGCGCGCTGATCGTCGGCCACTGCATGACGTCGCAGTCGTCGTGATCGACCGTGCCGGCCGGGCAATCGATCACGCCGTCGAGCTCGGCGAAGCGGAACAGCTTCGACCACGACGCCATGTCGCTCGTCGCGGCGACTGCCATGAAGTCGGGATCCCAGTTGGCGCCGCAGCCGACGACCTGGCCGTTCGGCGCCTTACCGACGCACAACAGCTGCGGCGCGTTCGCGAGCGCTTGGAACGTCGCGCCGCCGTCGCTCGACTTGAAGCTGCCGGCGATGCCGCCGGCGACGACGACCGACGTGCCATCGACCGCGCTCACACCGGCGATCGGCTGGGTCGTGGTCAGCACCTGCGTGAAGTTGGATCCACCGTCGATCGATCGGTACAGCGCATCGCCGGGCGGGCTCGCGCCCGACGAGATCAGGAACACGATCTTCGCGTTCGTCGGATCGACGGCGGCGATCGATACGAGCTGCGTCTCGCCGAACGCCACGCCGGCGAGCGATGCCTCGCTCCAGTTGCTGCCGGCATCGACCGTCTCGAACACGTGCGCGGCGGAGCCGACCTCGTAGCCGGCGACGTACGCCGTCATCGGATCGGTCGGCGCGACCTTGATGCTGTCGAACAGCAGCGTCGCGGATTCGAGGCCGGCCGAGCCGAACGTGTTGCCACCGTCGGTCGAGCGCAGCACGTCGTTCGCCGCGGCGGAGTCCGACGTCACGGCCCAGACGTCGCCGGTCGAGCCGAGATCGAGCGAGCCGATGTAGCGGCTCGGGATCACCGTCGAGTACGTGCAGCCGCCGTCGCGGCTGACGCGCAGGCCGGTGTACGTCGTCGCGTAGAGCGAGCCGTCGCTGCCGATCGCGTATTCCGGATCGTACGTGCCGCCGTAGCCGATGCTGTCTTCACACGTCCAGCGGAACGAGCAGCCGCCGTCGTGGCTGATCACGAGGCCGAACGTGGTGCGGACGTAGATCGAATTCGGATCGTTGGCCTGGAAGTAGATGCCGTTGGTGTACGGCGGCCGGCCGTTGGCGTGCGCGAGCGCCGCGCTCGCGAGCACCAACAAGAAACTGCGCCGCATGGCCGGATATTCGACGCAAACGCGGTGCGCGCGCAACGAGTTATCGCGGCGGGACGAGGTGACCCAGCGCGCGTTGCAGCGTTTCGCTCAGCACCTGTGCGGAAAATGGCTTTTGCACGAAATGATCATCGGGGCCGAGTTGCGCGTTCTTGAGCGCCGCGTGCTCGGTGTAGCCCGACATGAACACGACCTTGGTGCTCGGCTTGCCGGCGAGCACGTGCTGGCTCAACGAGCGACCGTCGAGCCCGGGCATCACGAGATCGGTGAGCAACACGTCGACCGCGCCGGTGTGCTGCGCGAGCAGGTCGAGCGCGGCGAGTGCGTTCGGCGCCTCGAGCAGCGTGTAGCCCCAGCTGCTGAGGTAACGGCGCAAGACTTTGCGCAACTGCGCGTCGTCCTCGACCACGAGCACGGTGCCTTTGCCACGCGCCGGCACGAACGCGCGATCGCGCTCGCGCCTCTCGGGCGCGGCGTCGCGGCGCGGCCAGTACACGCGGAACGTCGTGCCGCGATCGACCTCGGAGTACACGCTGATCCCGCCGTTCGATTGCTTGACGATGCCGAACACGGTCGCGAGCCCCAGGCCGGTGCCTTTGTCGACGTCTTTGGTCGTGAAGAACGGCTCGAAGATGCGCGAGCGCACCGCGGCCGTCATGCCGCAGCCGGAATCGGTGATCGACAACACGACGTAGCGCCCGGGTGCGACGTCGAGCTGCTCGCCGTGCGCTTGGTCGACGATCGCGTTCGTGGTCTCGATCACGAGCTTGCCGCCTTTGGGCATCGCGTCGCGCGCGTTGACGACGAGGTTCATCACGACCTGTTCGACCTCGCCCGGATCGGCTTCGATCGCGCCGAGATCGGGTGCCACCGACGACGAGAGCGCGATGTCCTCGCCGACGATGCGCTTGAGCATGCCGTCGATCGATCCGACGATCGAGTTGAGCGCGAGGATCTTGAGCTGGCGCTTTTGCTTGCGGCTGAACGTGAGTAGCTGGCGCGTCAAGCCGGCGGCGCGCTCGGCGCTCGCGACGATCTCTTTGACCTCTTCACTCGCGACGTGCTTGTCGCCGATCTCGTCGAGCGTGAACTCGGCGTTTGCCAAGATCACGGCGAGGATGTTGTTGAAGTCGTGCGCGATGCCGCCGGCGAGCCGGCCGATCGCTTCCATCTTTTGCGCCTGGCGCAGCTCGGCTTCGACGCGGCGCGATTGCGTGACGTCGAGCGCGACCGTGAGCAGACAGTCGCGCTCGTCGAGCAGCAAGCGATGCGCGGTGACCTCGGCGTCGATCGACTTACCGTCCTTGCGGATGTAGCGACGCGCACCGAGCGGACGGATCTCGTCGGTCGCGATCGCCGCGTTGACGTTGATCTGCTGATCGGGCGGCTTCAGATCGTGCAGCGTCATCGTCAACAGCTCGTCGCGCGAGTAGCCGAACATGCGGCACGTCGCGTCGTTGACGTCGATGAACGCGCGCGTCGTCAGGTCGATCACAAAGATCGGCACCGGGTTGCCGCGAAACAGCAGGCGCAGGCGCTGCTCGGAGTTGCGCGACGCGGCGAGCTCGTGGCCGGCGCGACGCTCGAGCTCTTGATACAGGCCCTGCATCTCGCGGCCCGAGATCTCCATCGCGCGCTCGATCGTGTAGCGATCCTGGTCGGCGTCGCGGAACGTGCGGCTCACCAGCTCTTGCAACGCCTGCCATTGCTCGAGCGTCGGCGGCGCGTCGGCAGTCGCACCGACGCGGCGCATGAGCCGCTGGAGCAGGGGATGGTTCATGCGGCTTCGCTGAGCACGGTCAACGTCATCGTCTCGTTGTGCAGCTCGCAGCGACCTTCGAGCGGGGCGATCTCGCCGTACGAGTAGAAGCCGATCTGGACCGTTCCGGCCGGCAATGCTTCGAGCGTCGCTTCGGTCTCTTCTTCCGCACGTTCGCCGAGCACGAGCCGGCGACCGACGCAGCTGATCGCGATCGACAGCGTCGGGCCGTCGTGCACGCCGGCCGCCATCTTGCCGGCGTCTTGCGCGCCGAGGATGAGTCGATCGAAGTTCGCGTACATCAGCTTGGCGTAGCCGCCGATCGGCATGTCGCCGCCGAACGTGATCGATTGCGTGGTCTCGTCGACCGCGAGCACGGTGCGGACGAGCGTGTACGTGGCGTCGCGCGATTCGCGCAGCGACAGCGGAAACCACATGCCGGCGCTCGGCAGCTCCGCCGCGCGATCGCCGAGATATTCTTTATACAGCGCGAGCGCAGGCCGGCCGTCGAGCGCGTAGAGCACGTTGCCGCACGACGAGGTCACGAGCCGTTCGGGACCGAACGCATCCCAGCCGCCGCGCGAGCCGTGCGTGACGCGCAGTTGATCGCCGTACAAGCCGACCGCGACGACCGTGTTGCGCTCGACGCGGCCGTTCGCGAACACCCACGTTTGCGCGAAGCGAGTGCCGTCGCCGGCAAATCCACCGGTCACGACGGTATCGGGCAACTCGCTGCCGAGCCCGCGCACGAGCGCACTCGGATCGACTTTGGTGCCGTCGGATAGCACGAGCACCGTGCGCAGATCATCGGCGCGCAGCGAGTCGGCGATCGCGCGGCCCGCACGCGCGGCGGCTTCGCTGGTTTCGTTGTCGAGTGACGCGTGCGCGAGCCGGACCTGCGTCGCTGCAAACCGCGCGACCGCGACCGTGATCGACTCGTCGATCACGCGCGTCTGATCGATCTCGCCGGAGGTCGAGCAGCCGATCACGGCGCTGGTCGGGAACGCGGCGGCGAGCGCTGCGAGCGCGGCCGGATCCGCGGCGGGAGAGCAAAACGCGAGGACGAGCGTGTTCGGCGAATCCAGCGCGGGAAAGGCCTGCGACCACCGTCCACCCCGATACCCGAACTTCGCGAGCTCCACGATTGTCGAGTCGGCCATTTCCCCGACTCGATCAAGGTCTGTCCGCACGGTGTCCGCCGACTGTCCGCGGACACCCCACCACGAGCCATTTCAGGAGGTTGGCGCCGGCATGCGCGTTGCTCTTACACGCAACGGAATGATCCGGGACACTTCCGCGCAGGATCGGGTGCTGACCAAGCCGGCCGTCGTAAGCCGGCGGCGGATCCAAACGATCGTGATCGCCGTGGCCGTTGTCCTCGGCCTCGTCTATGTCGCCCGCGCCTGGCTGCGGTCTTCTCGCTCGATCGACCGGTCGCGCGTGCGCATCGCGAAGGTCCATCGCGGCACGTTGGTCCGCGACGTCGTCGCCGACGGTCGCGTGGTCGCGGCGAACAGCCCGACGTTGTACGCGATCGCAGCCGGCGTGGTGGACCTGCGCGTGCGTTCGGGCGATGCCGTCAAGCGCGGCCAAGTGGTCGCCGTGATCGCGAGCCCCGAGCTCGACAGCAAGCTCGCGCAGGAGCAGGCGACGCTCGCCGGGCTCGAAGCCGGCGTCGGCCGCGCACAGCTCGACATCCAACACGGTCAGGCAAACGGCGCGAAGCTGGTCGCGCAAGCCGACATCGATCGCCAGACCGCGCAGCGCGAGGTCGACGTCAACCGCGTGCTCTACGGCAAAGGCGTGATCGCCGAGCTCGAATTGCGCCGGTCCGAAGATCTACTCGAGAAAGCGAACATCGCGCTCAAGGGCGCGAGGATCGAAGCCGGGCTCGGCACGAAAGAGCTCGAGTTCGATCTCGGCACGAAGCAGCAAACGCTCGGCCGCCAGCAAGAGATCGTGAAAGATCTCGAGCGCCAGGTCGCGGCGCTGCAGATGGCGTCGCCGGTCGACGGTCAGATCGGCCAGCTGCTCGTCGCGCAGCGCGCTTCCGTGGCGGCAAACGCGCCGGTGATCACGGTCGTCGATCTCGGCGCGTTCGAGCTCGAGATCAAAGTGCCCGACAGCTTCGCGCGCGACCTCGGCATCGGCATGGCCGCCGAGATTCGCGAAGGCACGCAGACGTTCCCCGGCAAGGTGCGCTCGGTCTCGCCCGAAGTCGTCGACGGCAACGTCGCGACGCGGCTCGAATTCGGCGACAAGCCGCCGGCCGGCCTGCGCCAGAACCAGCGGCTCACCGCGCGGATCTTGATCGACGAACGACCGAACGTGCTCGAAGTCGAGCGCGGCGCGTTCGTCGATGCGGGCGGCGGCAACTCGGCGTACTTCGTCGAGGACGGCATCGCGGAGAAGCGGCCGATCAAGACCGGCGCGATGAGCCTCGATTCGGTCGAGCTGCTGTCGGGTGCGAGTGAAGGTGACCAGATCGTCGTGTCGGGCGCGGATGCGTTCGGCGACGCCCAACGCGTACGGATCGCAGACTAGGAGATCGCATGTTTCGCATGAAGGACGTTTCGAAGGTCTATCGCACCGAGATGGTGGAGACGCACGCGCTGCGCGACCTCAACCTCGAGGTTCGCGAAGGCGAGTTCGTCGCCGTCACCGGGCCGTCCGGCTCCGGCAAGACCACGTTCCTCAACATCGCGGGCTTGCTCGAGGAGCTGACGCGCGGCGAGTACACGCTCGACGGCGTCGACGTCAAGTCGCTCGACGATCGCGCGCGCTCGCACCTGCGCAACGAAAAGATCGGCTTCGTGTTTCAGAGCTTCAATCTGATTCCCGATCTCGACGTCTACGACAACGTCGACGTGCCGCTGCGGTATCGCAAGCTGTCGCGCCCCGATCGCAAGAAGCGGATCGAGAAGGCGCTCGAGCGCGTCGGCCTCGCATCGCGCGTCAAACACTTCCCGGCCGAGCTCTCGGGCGGCCAGCAGCAGCGCGTCGCGATCGCGCGCGCGATCGCCGGCGAGCCGAAGATCCTGCTCGCCGACGAACAGACCGGCAACTTGGATTCCGCGATGGCGCGCGAGGTCATGCAGCTGCTCGAAGATCTCAACGCGCAGGGCACGGTGGTGTTGCTCGTCACGCACGATCCGGAGATCGCGGCGCGCGCGCAACGCAACGTTCACATCGTCGACGGCCACGCGACCGATCTCGATCGCGGCGCGTCGCTCGTCAAAGTGCCCGCGCAAGCGGCGGTGCGCGCGTAATGTTCGGCTATTACTTGGACCTCGCGCTGCGCAGCTTGAAGCGCAACCGCGGGCTCACCGCGCTGATGATCGTCGCGATCGCGTTCGGCGTCGGCGCGAGCATGACCACGCTCACGGTGCTGCACGTGCTGTCGGGCGATCCGATTCCCGGCAAGAGCGACAAGCTGTTCTACGTCCAGCTCGATCCGAGGCGCTCGAACAGCTTCACGCCCGGTGAAGAGCCCGCGACGCAGATGACGCGCGCCGACAGCGAGGCACTGTTGCGCGCGGGCCACGCCGACAAGCAGGCGATGATGACCGGCGGTCGCGCGGCGATCGAGCCCGATCGCGGCGGCGTCGGCAGGTTCTTGCCGTTCGACGTCGACTCGCGGTGGACGTCGGCCGACTTCTTCCCGATGTTCGACGTGCCGTTCGTCGCGGGCGGCCCGTGGTCGGCCGTCGAAGACCAGCGCGCGACGCGCGTCGTCGTGATCACGAAGGCGCTCGCCGACAAAGTCTTCGGCACGACCGAGGTCGTCGGCCGGCCGATGCGCGTCGAAGGTACCGAGATGCGCGTCGTCGGCGTGATCGGCGATTTTCGCCCGGTCCCGCACTTCTACGATCTCAACACCGATGACTTCGGGCTCGGCGACCAGCTATTCGCGCCGTTCTCGGTCGCGATGGAGCTCAAGCTCCACATCAACGGATCGATGAACTGCTGGGGCGACGGCTCCGCGGTCCCTGATCCGCGCGCGCTCGGTGCGCCGTGCGACTGGATCCAGTTCTGGGTCGAAGCCGATACCGCGGCCAAGGCGCGCGCCTATTCGGACTTCTTGGTCAGCTACTCCGAGGACCAAGCGAAGGCCGGCCGTTTCGAGCGCCCGCCGAACGTGCGCATGCGCGACGTCCGCGAGCACCTCGAGGTCAACAAGGTCGTGCCGAACGACGTCAAGTTGCAGACGTGGATCGCGCTCGGCTTCTTGCTCGTGTGCCTGGTCAACACCGTCGGCTTGTTGCTCACGAAGTTCTTGCGACGCTCCGGCGAGATCGGCGTGCGCCGCGCGCTCGGCGCGAGCCGGCGCGAGATCTTCGTCCAGCTGCTCGTCGAATCGGGGACGATCGGGCTCGTCGGCGGCGCGCTCGGCCTCGCGCTCGCGTGGCTCGGCTTGTTCGCCGTGCGCCATCAACCGACGTCGTACGCCGACCTCGCGCATCTCGACGTGCCGATGCTCGCGCTCACGTTCATGCTCGCGATCGCCAGTAGCTTGCTCGCCGGCATGTTGCCGGCGTGGCGCGGCTGCCAGGTCTCGCCGGCGATCCAACTCAAGTCGCACTGAGGCACCCAATGCTGCAGATTATTTCGACCCTCCGCCGCCATCGCACCGCGACGCTGCTCATCGTGCTCGAGATCGCGCTGACCTGCGCGATCGTGTGCAACGCGATCTTCTTGATCCGCGAGCGGCTCGCGCGCATGGATCAATCGAGCGGCGTCGCCGAGAGCGAGCTGTTGCGCGTGCGGCTGACCGGCATCGGCTCGCAAGACAACGCGAGCGTCATCACGCAGCAGGATCTCGCGGCGCTGCGCACGATTCCCGGCGTCAAAGCTGCGACGTCGATCAACATGGTGCCGTTCGGCGGCTCGTCGTGGAACACCGGCGTGTCGATCACGCGCGACGATCCGAGCACCGAGGTCAACGTCGGCATGTACCTCGGCCGCGATCTGATCCCGACACTCGGGCTCGCACTGATCGCCGGGCGCGACTTCACGGCCGAGGAATACGTCGACAACGACGACGAGAAGGCGACGCCCAAGCAGGTGATCGTGACGAAGGGCCTCGCCGAGCACTTCTATCCGAACGGCAGCGCGCTCGGCAAACCGCTGTATGCCAGCGGCAAGGAGCCGCAGACGATCGTCGGCGTCGTCGATAGCATCGCGCGGCCCAACAACGCGTTCGGCGATGCGTCGTACGCCATGTTGCTGCCGGTGACGTTGTCGTACACGGCCGGCGGAACCTACGCGCTGCGCGTCGATCCGACTCGCAAGGACCCGATCCTTGCCGCGGTCGACGGCACGTTGTCGAAGGTCGATCCGAACCGGCTCGTGCTCACGCACGAGACGTTCGAGCAAACGCGCCGCGATCACTTCAAGCAAGATCGCTCGATGGCGTACTTGCTCGCCGGTGTCGCGATCGCGCTGCTCGTGATCACCGCGCTCGGCGTCGTCGGGCTCGCGAGCTTCTGGGTGCAACAGCGCACGCGCCAGATCGGCGTGCGGCGCGCGCTCGGCGCGACGAAGCGCGACATCCTGCGTTACTTCCAGCTCGAGAACTTCATCCTCGCGACGGCCGGCATCGTGCTCGGCATGGGCCTCGCGTTCGGCATCAACCAGTGGCTGATGCACGCGTACGAGGTGAAGCGACTGCCGAGCTCGTTCTTGCCGATCGGCGCCGTGCTGCTGTGGTTGCTCGGTCAGATCGCCGTGCTCGGTCCCGCGATGCGCGCGTCGACGATCCCGCCGGCGATCGCGACGCGCACGGTGTAGCCTCGCGCGATGGCGACGCTGCTCGTGATCGACGACAACCCCGCCGTTGCGACGGCGCTCGAGGTGTTGTTCTCGCTCCACGACGTCGCGGTCGTGTGCGCCGAGACGCCCGCGGCCGGGCTCGCGGTGCTCGAGCGCGCACCGATCGACGTCGTGATTCAAGACATGAACTTTCGCGCCGACACGACGTCGGGCGAGGAGGGCGCCGCGCTGTTTCGCGCGATCCACGCGCGTCACGCCGACATGCCGGTGATCTTGATGACGGCGTGGACGCAGCTCGCGACCGCCGTCGAGCTGGTCAAAGCCGGCGCCGCCGACTATCTCGCGAAGCCGTGGGACGACACGAAGCTGCTCGCGACCGTGCGCAACTTGCTCGAGCTGGCCGAGACGCGGCGCGAGCTCGCGCGCCGCAAAGCCGACGAGACGCGGCGTCGCACCGAGCTCGAGCAGCGCTACGATCTGCGCGGCGCGGTGTTCGTGTCGGCGGCGATGGAGCGCGTCGTCGCGCTCGCGTGTCAGGTCGCGCGCGCCGGCGTGCCGGTGCTGATCGTCGGGCCCAACGGCTCGGGCAAAGAGAAGATCGCCGAGATCGTGCAGGCGAACTCGTCGGTGCGGACCGGTCCGTTCGTCACGCTCAATTGCGGCGCGCTGCCGTCGGAGCTGCTCGAGGCCGAGCTGTTCGGCGCCGAGGTCGGCGCGTACACCGGCGCGAGCCGGGCGCGCGAGGGCAAGTTCGAATCCGCCGACGGCGGCACGTTGTTCCTCGACGAGATCGGCAATCTGTCGCCGAACGGTCAGATGAAGCTGTTGCGCGTGCTCGAGACCGGCCGGTTCGAGCGGCTCGGCTCGAACAAAGAGCATCAGGTCTCGGTCCGCGTGATCAGCGCGACGAACGCCGATCTCGGCGCGATGATCAAAGCCGGGACGTTTCGCGAAGATCTGTTCTACCGCCTCAACACCATCGAGATCCGCGTGCCGCCGCTCGCCGAGCGACCCGACGACGTCGCCGTGCTCGCGAAGTCGTTTCTCGCGGACAAACCGCTCGCCGCCGACGCACGCGATGCGCTGCGCCGCTACGCGTGGCCGGGCAACGTGCGCGAGCTCAAGAACGCGCTGTCGCGCGCGACGCTCCTCGCGGCCGGATCGGAGATCACCGCGGCAGATCTCGGCCTGCGCGGCGACGCCGGAGCGGGCGACGAGCCCGACAAACGCACGATCGAAGACGCGCTCACCCGCTCGAAAGGCGTGATCGCGCAAGTCGCGTCGGAGCTCGGCTTGAGTCGGCAGGCGCTGTACCGGAGGATGGAGAAGCTCGGCATCCCCCGCGAATGACCCGTCGTCGCCGCTCCATCGCCCTTCGTCTCATCATCATCGCGTGCACGTGCGGCGCGGTCGCGCTCGCCGTCGCGCTCGGCATCGATGCGCTGTTCGGCGACCGCATCGTCGCGGCGGCGTTCGGCGGCGGCGTGCTCGTCACGTCGCTCGCGAGCACGATCCCGCGCGCGCTCGCGCCGATGACCGCGATGTTCCGCGCACTCGAAGGTACGGTCACGAGCTATCGCGACGGCGACTTCGCATTCTCGCTCGCGTGGGACGACAACGACGAGCTCGGCGATCTCGTGACCGCGCACAACGCGCTCGGCGACACGCTGCGCAACCAGCGCGAGTCGCTCGTCCAGCGCGAGCTGTTGCTCGACACGATGGTGCAGAACACGCCGATCGCGATGCTGCTCGTCGATCAGAGCGGCCACGTCGTCTACGGCAACCTCGCCGCGCGCAAGCTGCTCGGCGGCGGCCGCCGGCTCGAGGGCATGAAGCTCGCCGCGTTGCTCGACGGCGCGCCCGAATCGCTGCGCGAGGCCGTCACGCGCGGCGGCGACGGCTTGTTCGTCGTGCCGCACGACGACGAGCCCGAAGCAGGTGACGAAGACGTCTATTACCTCGCGCGCAGCGGGTTTCGCCTCAACGGCCGCGCGCACGAGCTGTTCGTGCTGCGCCAGCTCACCGTCGAGCTGCATCGCCAAGAGGTCAAGACGTGGAAAAAAGTCATCCGCTTGATCAGTCACGAGCTCAACAACTCGCTCGCGCCGATCGCGTCGCTCGCGCATTCCGGCGCCGAGCTGGTCAAGCGCAACCAGTACGACAAGCTCGAGCGCGTGTTCGCGACGATCGCCGAGCGCTCGAAACACCTCGAGCAGTTCATCCAAGGCTACGCGCGCTTCGCGAAGCTGCCGTCGCCGCGACTCGAGCCGACGGCCTGGCGCGAGCTCGTCGATCGCCTGCGCACGCAGATCGTGTTCGCCGTCGACGGCGCACTGCCCGACGCGCCCGCGCTCGTCGATCCGGCACAGCTCGAGCAAGCGCTCGTCAACTTGCTGCGCAATGCGCACGAATCGGGCTCGCCGATCGCCGACATCGCGCTGCGCGTCCGCCGGCTCGCGAGCGCGGTGTCGATCGAGGTCGCCGATCGCGGCAGCGGCATGGACGCGGCGGTGCTGACGAACGCGTTGTTACCGTTTTACTCGACGAAGCGCGGTGGTACCGGGCTCGGGCTCGCGCTCGTTCGCGAGATCGCGGAAGCGCACGGCGGCCGCGTCGCACTGTCGCGGCGAGACGGCGGCGGCGTGAGCGTGACCGTCACGATCCCACAGTGAACGTCAGAACGTCGCGACCACGGCGACGCCCGTCACGCGGTGCGCAGGCGTTTCGATCACCGTCGGCGCGATCGCGACCGTTCGCGCATCGCCGATGTCGAAGCCGATGCCGGCGAGGTAGAGCGCGGCCGCGACCCCTGCCGCACCGGCGACGCCGGGCGTGATGCCGGGGCTGACCTCGTGCGGCGACGACAACGCCTCGAGGCGGAACACCAAGAGGTCGGCCACGGCGATCACCGCCGCACCGCCACGCATCGCCATGCCACGCGTCAGCCAGTGATGCGCGTAGAGCTCGCCGGCGGCGGGCGTCACGAGGCCGGCTACTGCGCCCGCGACGAGCAGCCCCGGATTTCGAAGCGCCACGCCGGCGCCCATCGCCGCGAGTGGAAGCGCGCCGCCGGTGATCGATAGTGCGAGCGACGGATCGGCACGAGCCGGCGTGGTCATCAGCGCGAGCGCGGCGAGTGACAGGAGCAAACGCATCTCTATCGACTACCAAGCGGACGCGACGCGACCGCCGGCAAACCACGGACGTGCAGAATCTATTCGCACGCCGCGACGACCGGCATCGCCGGCCTTCGCATCGACGCGATCAGATCGTCAGATCTTCTGCGTCGTCTTGCCGGCCTTCACCCAACCCTCGATCCCATCCGGCATGACCGCGACGTTCGTGTAACCGAAGCTCTTGGCGCGCCCGGCGCCAACATGGCAAGCGTGTCAAGCTCGATCGGCGCAGTAGAAGATGAGCTTCGCCGTCTTGTCGGCGGGCAGCTCGCTCGCCGCGTAGGTGTCGTCTTCGGTCACGACGATCGCGCCCGGCAATACGCCGAGCTTGTGGCGCATCGTGTCCATGTTGCAGTCGACCGCTTTGGCCTGACCCGACGTGATCGCCTTGTCGACCTCGTCGATCGACATCTCGGGCAAGCTCTCCTTGGCGTGTGCCGCGGGCGCCGCCGACGGATCCGACTTCGAGCATCCGGCAAAGGCGGCGAGCGCGAGGGCCGCCGCGAAGAATGCGTTGCGCATGCGCGCAGTATACCGCCGATCACTGAGCGGCGAGCGTGGCGGGAAGAGACAGTGCTTTTTCGACGCAGCCGCGAATCGTCGCGAAGTCATGCGTACCAGCCCAGAACACGATCCAGTCGCCGGATTTGTGCATCCCGTCGGCTTTGCGCATGTACCAGGAGTTCACCGGATTGCGCTCGCGAGCCCGCCAGAACAGCGCCGGCGTCTCGCTGCGCATCCGTTGCCAGAGCGACGCGCCGATGCCTTCGCCTTGCGCCTCGCTCGTCACCGCGAACTTGTCGAGGTACGCGATGCCGGTCGGTCGGCCGTCGAGCTCGACTTGCTCGCGCGTGAGGATCGCGGTCGCGCGGTAGGAATCGGCGAGATAGATCCGCAGCGGCTGCTTGTGGTCGAAGTACTCGGCGGCGAGCGGCCGGCCGAAGCTGTTCGCGATCAGCTCGCCGAGCCGCGGCCGATCGATCGTCGAGAACGATTCGTGCGCGGTGATGCGCTCGCCGAGCCGGATCAACGTGCCCGCGCCGCGGTGCGTGAACAGCTCGCGTGCGACGTGATCGGGCGACGTGATCGAGATCGACGTGGTTCGCGGCAGCCCACGCAACAGCTCCGCGAGCTCGACGAGCGCATCGCGATCGGCGTCCGCGAGCTCGCCGGCGATCCGGTCGAGATCTTCTTCGAGGTTGACCGCGGGGATCGCGGCGCCGTGCTTGTCGTGGAGCGCACCGGCCGTCGTGAGCGAGATGATCTTGTGCGGCACGAGCGCGGTCGCGAGCGGACCGATCACGTCGCGCGTGCGGAGCAGCACGAGCCGGCGATCCGCGGTCTCGGCGATCGGCGTCACGATCGGTAGCTGCTTGGTCTTGATCGCCGACACGATCGAGCTCGTGCTCACGCCGACCGCCGGATCCAGCGTGAACACGGCGCCGTGCAGCGGGCGTGCGCGCGTGCCGGCGGCTTCGAGCGCGTCGGCGAGCCGTAGGCTCTCGGTTTCGAGCACGCCGCGCTCGCTCGCGTCGAGCAGGATGATCGGAACGAGCCCGACGCGATGCAGGAACGCGAACGCCGACACCACGCTGTCGTGCGACTCGGCGAGCACGCCGGCGCTGACCTCGACGATCGCGAGCTTCTCGCTGCCGTAGTAGCGCAGGTACTGATCGACCTCGGTCCGGCTGCCGATGTTTTCGAGGAGTCTCGCGATCAGCGTCGAGAATTCCATCGGGCTAGGAGTAACAGATCCAGGACGTGGCAGCTCGCGGTGACGACGCGCTATCTTCGAGCCGTGGGGGAGAACACCGTGTCGGAGCTCGGCCGCACCGAGCTCGGCGAATCGGCGCAGGCCGAGCTCGCGCGGGCGGCGACGAGCCCGCCGAGCGACATACGCGGCGAAGCGATCGGTCGCTTCATCGTCCTCGAGACGCTCGGCAGCGGCGGCATGGGCGTGGTGTACGCGGCCTACGATCCGAACCTCGATCGCAAGGTCGCGCTCAAGCTGCTGAGCACGCCGGTCGCGGGATCCGAAGAGGCGCGCATCCGCATGCTGCGCGAAGCGCAGGCGATGGCGCGCATCGATCATCCGAACGTGCTGCGCGTGTACGAGGCCGGCCAGCTCGGCGATCAGATCTACATCGCGATGGAGTTCGCGCCCGGCGGCACGCTGCGCAAGTGGGCCACGGTTCCGCGCAGCCAATCCGAGATCATGACCGCGTACATGCAAGCCGGCCGCGGCCTCGCCGCCGCGCATGCCGCGAGCCTCGTCCATCGCGACTTCAAGCCCGACAACGTGATGCTGCTCGACGACGGCCACGTCCGCGTGAGCGACTTCGGGCTCGTCGGCATGATCGGCGATGCACCTGCGCCCGCGCCGTCAACGATGGACGCGCCGATCACCGAGACCACGCCGCTATCGCAAGATCTCACGCGCACGGGCGCGCTGATGGGCACGCCGTCGTACATGGCGCCGGAGCAGTTTCGCGGTCAGCAGGCCGGGCCCGCCGCCGATCAGTTTGCGTTTTGCGTCGCGCTGTACGCGGCGTTGACCAAGCAGCGGCCGTTCGACGGCGCGACGTTCGCCGAGCTGTGCGCGAACGTCGTCGCCGGCCAGCTCCGGCCGATTCCGCGTGAAGCGCACGTGCCGTCGCGGATCGCGAGCGCGCTGATGCGCGGCATGTCGACCGAGCCGGCGGATCGCTTCGCATCGATGGATGCGTTGCTCGCGCGGCTCGACACCGCGCCGCGCCGGCGCACGTGGCTCGCCGTCGCCGTCGCCGTCGTCGCGCTCGGCGGCACGGCCGGCTTCGTCGCGCTGCGCTCGCCCGTCGAGCTGTGTAGCGGCGCGAGCGATCGGCTCGCGTCGGCGTGGAGCCCGGCGCGCGCGGCGGTGCTCGCCGAATCGTTCGCGCTCGCGCCGCGACCCGATGCGATCGCCGTGGTCGAGCGCCTCGTGCCGATCGTCGATCGCTGGGGCGAATCGTGGCAGCAAGCGTACGTCGGCGCCTGCGAGGATACGCGCGTGCGCGCGATCCAGTCGGAGCGCATGCTCGACCTGCGGATGGCGTGCCTGACGCGCCGGCTCGACGAAGCGCACGCCACACTCGACGCGCTCGGCGCCGGTGGCGGCGATGCCGTCGATCACGCGTTCGATCTCGCCGACGCGCTGCCCGACGTTTCGGCGTGTGCGGATACGGCGGCGCTCGCATCGGGCGTCGCGGCACCGAACGCGGTCACGAACGCATCGGTCACGGCCGTTCGCGGCATGCTGGCGCGCGCACGCGCTCAGCGCAAGCTCGCGCACTACACGCAGGCACGCGATCTCGCGTCGACCGCTGTCGCCGACGCGCGTGCGCTCGGCTATGCGCCGGCGATCGCTGAAGCGTTGCTCGAGCTCGGCACCGAGCAGTCGAAGCTGGCCGATCGCGCCGCCGCCGCGACGCTCGCGGAGGCGATGCGAACCGCGCTGGCCGCGGGCGCGAACGATACGGCGATCGTCGCGGCGGCGCGGCGAATCGCCGAGCTCGACGACACGCCGGCTCGGTTTCCCGCCGCCGACGAGCTCGCGAAGATCGCGGCGGCCCTGGCCGAGCATTCGCCGCCGCCGGCGGCGACGCGCGTCGAGCTCGACAACGCGATCTCCGCGCTGCTCGGCGAAGAAGGCAACCTCGACGCGAGCCAAGCTCGCTACGAGCAAACGCTCGCGTTCGCGACGAAGCAACTCGGTCCCGACGACCCGCACACGATCCACATCATCAGCCAGCTCGCGCTGCTCTCGATCAAACGCCATCATTGGAACGACGCGCGCGCGTCGCTCCAGCATGTCGCCGATGCCGAGCAGCGCATCTACGGCGCCGATCATCCCGAATACGCGACCGCGCTCGACAACCTCGCGAACGTCGACGCCGAGCTCGGCGAATCCGCCAAGTCGAAGGAGCTGCGCGAACGCGCGCTCGCGATTCGGATCGCCGCGCTCGGTCCGGCTCATCCCGAAGTAGCGTCGTCTTACATCAACCTCGGCGCCGTCTATAACGAAGCCGGCGACTTCGCGACGGCGAAGGCCTATTTCGAGAAAGCCCTCGCGATCGATTCGAAGGTCTGGGGCAACGACAGCGTGCAAATCGACACCGAGCTCGTCGATCTCGGCAATACCGTCGCGCACCAGGGCGATCGCGCGAAGGCGCGCGAGCTCGTCCAGCACGCACTCGACAACGCCGAGAAAGCGTACTCGGCCGACGATCCTCGGCTCGCGACGACGATCGACAACCTCGGCGATATCGAACGCGAGGACAAGCACTACGACGCTGCGCTCGCACTGTTCGCGCGCGCCGAGCGCATCACGGTGAAGGCGTTCGGCACCAAAGATCCGCGCGCGGCCGAATTCCTCGGCGAGACCGCGACGACCTATCGCGAGATGAACAAGCTGCCCGAGGCAAAAGACGCGATGGATCGCACGGTCGCCGCGATCGCCGCGAGCTACGGCCCCGACTCGCCATCGATGGGCATCGCGCTCGCGAACGTCGCGTTGCTCGACTTCAAGCTGAACGACAACGCCGGTGCGCTCGCGAGCTTCCAGCAGGCGCAGGCCATCTTCGAGACGAAGCTCGGCAAGAACCATCCGAACGTGGTCACCTGCTTGATCGCCGAGGGCGAGGCGCTCGACAAGCTCAAGCGCTTCCCCGAAGCGATCGCGGTGCTCGAGCGTGCGCTCGCGATCGCGGGCACACAACTACCGCCCGGTCAGCTCGCCGAGCTGCACTATTATCTCGGCGACTCGCTCTACGCGAAGCCGGCGACCCGCGCGCGTGCGCGCGAAGAGGTCAAGAAGTCGATCGCGCTCTACGATCCAGTGCACGACGCGGAAGACCTCGCGCACGCCAAAGCCTGGGTTCGCAAGCACTAAGCTTTTTCAGCCCAGCGCACCGCAAATCGCAACAGCTCGGTACCGGAGCGCAGGTTCATCTTGTCCTTGAGCCGTGCGCGATACGACTCGACCGTCTTGACGCTGATGTGCATCTGCTCGGCGATCACGCGCGTGCCGAGGCCTTTACCCATCAGCTGCAGCACCTGGAGCTCGCGATCGCTGAGGCCTGCGAGCGGCGAGTCGTTGGTCGGCGCGCCGTGCGCGGCCCAGCGCTGGACGACGTGCATCGAGATCGCGTCGCTGACGAACAAGCCGCCGTCGGCGACGGTGCGGACGGCGCGCACGATCACGTCGGTCGCTTCGTGCTTCATGACATACCCCGACGCGCCGACGCGTAGCGCCCGCTCGGCATAGAGCATCTCGTCGTGCATCGACACGACGAGCACGGCGAGCCGCGGCAACGCTTCCTTCATCGGCCGCACGAGATCGATGCCACTCGTGTTGCCGAGCGTGACGTCGACGAGCGCGACGTCGGGCGACGCCGTCGCCACGAGCTCGAGTGCCGCGACGGGATCGGCGGCTTCGCCCGCGATCACGACGTCGGGCTCGTTCGCGAGTAACCGCGCGAGGCCGAAGCGCACGATCGCGTGATCGTCGACGAGCAAGACGCGGATCATCGCGTGCCTCGCAGGTCGAGCGCGCAACGCACGATGGTGCCCGGATTGCCGGGCTCGATCGCGAACGTCGCGCCGAGCGCCTCCGCGCGATTGGCCATCAGCTCCAATCCTAAGCCACCTGCGCCACGTTCGGCGATGCCGATGCCGTCGTCGCGGATCTCGAGCTCGATGTGTGACGCATCGCCGCGCAAGGTAATGTCGATCGATTTCGCGCGCGCGTGCTTGACCGCGTTGAGCACGGCTTCGCCGGCGATGCGATGCAAGTGCACGGCGACTGCGCGCGGCGGTTCGACCACGCCGGCGAGCTCGACCCGACATGTCAGCTTCGCGACCTGCTCGGTGCGCCGGGCGAGCTCGCGCAGCGCCGAACCGAGCCCTTCGAGCTCGAGCGTCGGTGAGTGTAGGCCGCGCGCGATCTCGCGCGTGTGATCGATCGCTTCGCGCAGCAGGCGATCGAGATCGTCGCGCGCGGGGCTCGCCGGCAGCGAATGAGCGACGAGTGCGACGCCGACGAGATGTGCGCCGAGCCCGTCGTGAAGATCTTGCGCGATGCGTTTGCGCTCGTGCTCGGCGGCATCCGCGAGCGCTTGCGCCGCGCGCTCGCGTCCCGCCGAATGCGCGCCGAGACCGCGCACCGCCGGGCGCACGACGAGTACAGCGGCGAGCACGAGCACCGCCAACACCAGCGCGAGCAACGCGAGCTCGAGCCGGCGCAGCGCGAGCACGCGCCCCGACGCGTCGGCTTCGTAGAGCGAGACGATGCGGTTCATCCCGTCGAGAAAGCGATCTTGATGAGTGAACGCGTCGGCGACATCGCCGATCGCGGCGTCGTGCAAGATCGCGCGCTGGTCGACATCGATCTCGTCGAACAGCGCGTTGACCGCCGGCGGGTTGTCGTGATCGCGGAGCACGCGCTGCGTCGCCAACCATTCGAGCGCGACAGGGCCGACCTGGTCGCGCCGATCCACCGCGAGCCACATACATAACCGCTGGCTCAGCATGCGCTGGCGACCGGCGACGTTGAGCAGACCTGCATCGCCTTGCGCGCGATCGAGCGCGTGTTGAATGGCGAGCTGCGCCACGACCAACAAGGCGCCGACGACGAGCAGCGACCCGACATATCGCAGGCTCAGCGCGCGCGCTTCACGCACCATCGGCACTGCGAGCTAGCGTACGCAAAACGCAGGCGCCGCGCGTAGTGGAATCCCTGCCGGAATGATCAGGGGCCAGCTGATTGTCGCGATCGCACGCGGTGCTCGACCATCACTTCGAGGCGCGTGGGGCGCGCCCAAAGGAGCACCCGTGAGCGTGATCGAGTTGTCTACGTCCACGCGAACCGTCGATCCTCGGCTGGCCGAGCTGTATCGCCGGCAAGCCGAACATCCGTTCTGGAACAGCGAGCTGCTGATCGGTCTCGATCGCGGCGCGTTCTCGAAAGAAGATCTGCAGTACATCTTTTCGCAGTACCACCTGTATTCGAAAAACTTCACGCGCTTCGTCGCAGCCGTGATGGCCAATTGCGAAGACGATCTGTTTCGCGCGCAGCTTTCGGAGAACCTGTGGGATGAGGGCGGCGGCTGCGAGCCCGAGCGCAGACACGCACAGATCTTTCGCAACTTCTTGTCGCGCGGGCTCGGCGTCGATCACTCGACGATCGAATACGCGCCGTACACGCACAACTTCGTGCGCGAGTTTCTCGTCGCGTGCTTGCGCGCCGAGCCGATGGCCGGCGCCGCGTTTCTTTCGCTCGGCACCGAAGGCATCGTGCCGCGGCTCTATCAAGTGATGATCAAGGGCCTGCGCACGGCGGGCGTCGCCGAACCCGATCTCGAGTTCTTCCGCATCCACATCTCGTGCGACGACGCGCATGCCGAGACGCTCGAGCACATGATGCTGTCGTATTGCACGAATCCGGGCTGGTTCGAGGCGTGCAGCGCCGCGCTCGATCACGCGCTCACGCTGCGCGCCGAGTTCTTCGCCAGCATCTTCGACGCGCTGCAGACGCGCCGATTCGCGCCGATCGCCGCGCGCGTGCAAGCGCGACGCTCGCTCGCCGACGGGCTCGCCGACGCGGCGTTGCATTATCGCCCGGGCGCCGACACGAAGCCGCTCTACGCGAACAAGGTCGACAAGCTCAACGTCGAGTTCACCGTCGATCGCGTGCCGTTCGCCGCCGAGGTGCTCGACCCGCGAATGGTTCGCATCCCACCCGGCAAGTTCAACGAGAAGCACAAGCACGCGCACGAGACGCTGATCCACATCCTCGAAGGCGCCGGCCAAGTCGTGCTCGACGAGCGTGTTTTGCACGTGCAGCCCGGCGACACCGTGCTCGTGCCGCGATGGGCGATGCATCAGACCCAAAATCTCGGCGCGACCGAGATGCGGTTCTTGGCCGTCACCGACTTCAACCTGACGCAACGCGCGTTCCTCGGCGACGCGACCGACTACCGCATGCATCCCGATGCCGATGCCAAGCGCCGCAACTGACATCGGTGTCGCGGCGCGGCCGTGATCACGCGGGGCGCCCGCTGGAAGTGGTTGTAAACACCGCGCCGGCATTGGCTCGCCGCGTGGAATCATCGAGCCCATGCGGTCACTCGTCATCGTGATGCTCGCCGCTCGGTTCGCCGCGGCTCAGCCGGGCATGGTGCCACCCGCGTCCGCGTATCAGCCGGCATCGACCAGCGACGATCGCGAGGTGCCGAACGTCGGCGGCGCGATGGTCGGCGATGCGCTCGTCGGGTTCGGCCTCGGCCAAGCGATCGAGGGTCGTTGGGGCGAGACCGGCTGGATCTTCACGTTCGGCGAGACCATCGCGACCGGCGTGTTCTTCGACGGGCTCGCACGGATGAGCTGCACGTATGCGCCGTCCCACATCCGCGAGTGCGGCGATGGCAACGGCCTCGCGCTCGGCGGCGCGATCGCGCTCACCGTGCTGCGCGTCGCGGGATTCATCGATACCAGCGTCGGACCGCTGCGCCACAACGCGCGCGTGCGTGCGATCCGCGCTCGACTCGAGCCGAACGGGCTTGCGTTCCGCTTCTAGCTCACTCGAGCTGGAGCCCGCAGTCGGTGCACGCGCCTTCGACCAGCGGCGCACGACAGCCGCACGCCGGGCACGCATCGCCCGACAGATCGATCGGCGCGGCGCCGTCGCGCGCGAGCAGCTCGCGCCAATCGGCGCGCAGGATCTCGGCGACCTTCGGTAGCTCGTCCTCCTCGACCAGGAGGTGCGTGCGCGTGCCTCAACCTATGCCGGAGCCGGGCGGACAGCCGACCAGCGCCGCGATCCCCGCGTCGAGGCAGCGATCGCGCAGCAGTTTCATGTCGGCGATCGAGCCGGCGCTCGCGGGGACGAGCGGCAGACCGTCGAGCCATTCTTCGGCTTCGCGGCTGGTCACGACTGCCTGCGTTTCGCGGTGAGGCCGAGCACGACGAGCACGAGCATCAGACTACCGGGAAGATCGGCGCGCGACGAGGCGCAGCCGCAGCCGCTGCTCGATGAATTCGCCGAGGTGCCGAACGCGAGCTTGGTCGAGAAGTTGCCGGTGTTCATGTCGTCGTGGTGGAAGCTCGACCAGTCGACGCGGCCCGTTTTCTTGCCGGTCGTGTGCCACGCGTACAGGAAGCCTTCGCGCGTGCTCACCGCGACCTCGAGCATGCCGTCGCCGTCGAGATCGCCGACCGCGGGCGAGGCGATGATCCACTGGCCCGTCTGCTTCGGCCAGCCCGTCGGCTGGACGCCGTGGATGTTCCACGCGCGCAAGAAGTAGCCGCCCGATCCCGCGATCACCTCGGCGAGCCCGTCGCCGTCGATGTCGGCGATCGCCGGGTTCATGAAGAACTGGTGATCGTCGGCGCGCACCGGAAAGCCGTCGACGTACGGATACACGCCGGATTTCGGCGGCGTCTTCGGCACGGTCCACGCAGACACGAGGTGCTGGAAGCTCGCTTTCTCGCCACCCGCGCCGGAGAGCGCGCTCAAGTAGCCATAGCCGACGCCCGGCAGCACGTAGTGCAGCGACGGGCCGTTGTCGAGGTTGCCGAACGCGCCGTCGGCGATCACCGGCGCCGATGGATTGTCGGTGACGACCGAGTTCGAGCCGTACGAGCTGTCGTCGAAGCTGGCGATGACCGTGCCGTCGCCGCGATAGATGTTCGGCTGCGTCGCGATGCCGGGCATCGCGATCTCGAGCTTGCCGTCGCCGTCGACGTCGGCCATCGCGGGCGCGCTCGGCAAGCCGAGCCCGATATCGGGCAACACGTCGATCGTCGGGATCTCGACGGGCCAGCCCGGTTTCAGCGAGCCGTCGTTGCCGATCGCATAAAAGTCGCCGACGAGGTCGTAGTTCTCGGTCGTGCCGACGACGATCTCCGGCTTGCCGTCGCCGTCGATGTCGCCGAGCGCGGGCGTGCCGATGATGCGCGATTGCTGCGCGCCGTTCGATAGCGCGACGGGAAAGCCGGTCACCGGCGTGCCGTCGTGGTGCCACGCGTAGAGCTGGCCGTCGAGCCCGGCGACGATCACCTCGAGCTTGCCGTCGCCGTCGAGGTCGCCGAGCACGGGCGATGCGAACGCGCCGACGCCGACGTAGTTGTTCGGCGTCGACATCTTGCCGGCCGCGGTGTCGAGCTGCACCGGCCAGCCGGGCACGGGTGTGCCGCTGGTGTCCCACGCGTAGACGCTGCCTTGTAGATCGGCGACGACGATGTCCTTCTTGCCGTCGCCGGTGAGCGAGCCGATCGCAGGTGTCGCGACGATCGCGGCGCTCGAAGTTGCGGGCCAACCGCCGGTCGCGATCGCGTGCGACGTCGCGTGCGCCATCGTCGGCGCGAAGATCGCCGCGTGCTGCGGCCAGCCGGTCAGCTCGTTGCCGCCCGCATCGAGCACGTGGATCGTACCGCTCGCGTCGGCCTGGACGATCTCCATCTTACCGTCGCCGAGCAGGTCGACGACTTTCGGCGACGATTCGCCGCCGCCCGGCAGCTTGATCGGAAAGCCGGCGACGATCGTCGGATCGCGCACGACGTGGAACGCGCGGCGGATCTCGCCGGGCACGCCCTCGGCCGAGCCGGCGCCGTGCATCGTGACGCGCACGCGCACCGTAACCATGTTCTGGTTCACGTCGACATCGGGCTCGGGCATCGGCGGGTTGTTGACCGTCAGCTGCGAGATGTCCCAGGTCGCGAGTGACGTATCGATCATGTCGGCGCTCTGGGTCTGACCGCTCGTGATCGTCGACCACGTCGAATCGTCGGGCTGCACGCCCGGCGCCCACTCGACGACGTAGTCGTACGACGTGTACAGCGCGTGGCGATAACGGATCGAGCCGTGGATCTCGACGCTCGGCGTCTGATCGGGATAGATCGTGTCGAACCAGCCGGGCGCCGTGACGTCGACGATCGGCGGGATCTGATTGTTGAGCACCATCTGCACCGCGCGCGCGACGTTCGTGCGGCCGTAGCCGAAGCGCTGGTTCCAGCCCGGCACGGTCGGATACAGCTGCGGATTGTTCGCGGTCGCCGGGTCGTAGATGCTGTCGACCGACTGCACGAGCAGTTGCTTGACCTCTTCCGGATCGAGCCGGCGCACGCCGAACTTGTCGGTCGCCGGCACAGCGTCGAGCGGCTGGATGTTTGCCTGCAGCGCGGCGGAGACGATCAAGCCGACCGCGCCCGACGTCTTGCCGACCGCTTCCGACGAGCACGCGGTGCCGGGCGTCGACAGCAACAACTGCGCGCCGTAGTTCGTGCAGTTGTTGAACGCCAGGAACGTCGACGCGGTGTTGATGTCGTCTTGCGGCCCGTACATGTTCGCGTGGACGTAGATCGTGTGGTTGTACGTGCCGGGTACGTTGTGGTGGAACGAGTCTTCGTCGGCCGCAGATGTCACGACCGGCACGCCTTGCGCGACGGCGTAATCGATCGCCTCGCGCGCGAGCGGTGCGGTATCGATGCAGCCCTGCGCGTTCTGGATGATCGCGGCGCCTTGATCGATCGCGTAGAACACGCCGGCCGCGAGATCGTTGCCGTCGCAGATGAACGAGTCACCGGCGCGCACCATCATCACGCGGCAATCGGGGCACACGCCGATGTCGTCGATCGCGTTGTTGCCCTGCGCCGACGAATCTTTCGCTTCGCCGGTGCCGTGGCCGTAGTTGGTGTCGTCGCTCGCGTCGTTGTCGTCGTAGTACGCGTCCCAGCCCGAGATGTCGTCGATGTAGCCGTTGCCGTCGGTGTCGACGCCGTCGGAAAACAGCATGATGAGGTCCTGCGGATCGAGCAGGCCGTTGCCGTTCATGTCGTGGACGTGCGGGTCGCAGATCGTCGCTGCGGTCGGCTGCTCGGCGCCGCGCGCGGTCGTGTAGTCCTGCACGTTGAACACGCCGTCGCCGTTGACGTCGTAGGGATCGCTGCCCGATCCCACGCCGCACGCCGGATCCGGAACGGGCAGCTCGCCGCGATTGAGATAGAACTTGTTGACGAGATCGGGCTCGCCCCAGCGAATGCCCGAATCGACGACGGCGAGCATCACTTTCGGATTGCCGGTCGTGTACTCCCACGCTTGATCGGCGTGGATGCCCGCGCCGATCTGGTTCTGATACGTCGACACGTGCGTGACGTCGGCCGGCGGCACGTACGACCAGTAGTTCCAGTCGCCGCTGTAGCCCGGATCGTTCGGTTGATTTGCCGGATTCGTGAGGTCGGATCCGATGCCCGGTGGCCAGTCGGCTTCGGCGCGCGCACAAAGCAACATCACCGCACAGAGCGGGATCACGAGGTTCCTCATCGCCATCGGCGATATCGCAGCGGGTGGTCGGGTTCAAGAGCTAAGGCGCTGCGTTATGTTCTGGCTCATGAGCTACATCGCCGCGAACGGCGTCGACTACTACTACGAGGTTCGAGGCAGCGGCGAGCCGCTGTTGCTGTTGCACGGCGGCCTCGGCTCGATCGAGATGGTCGGCGAGGCGCGCGACAAGCTCGCGGCGACGCACGAGGTGATCGCCGTCGATCTACACGGTCACGGCCGCACCGCGCTCGGCGATCGCGCGATCGACTACCGCGCGATGGGCGACGACATGGCCACGATCATCGGCAAGCTCGGCTTTCGCCACGTCGACGCGATGGGCTATTCGCTCGGCGGCGGCATCGTGCTTCGGTTCGCGATGCAGCATCCGAGCGCGGTGCGCAACCTCGTCGTCGTTTCGTCCGCGGTCTCGGCGGATGCGTTCTTCGCCGATCTGCGGCCCCATCAAGAGCGACTCGGCGCCGAGCTCGCCGAGATGATGAAGCCGTCGCCGCTCTATCAGACGTACGCGAAGATCGCGCCGCATCCCGACCAGTTCGGCAAGCTGCTCGACAACATGGGTGCGCTGATGCGCGCGGACTGGGATTGGCGCGACGACGTCAAGGCGATCACCGCGCGCACGCTGCTCGTGTTCGGCGATAACGATTCGTATCGGCCCGAGTCGATCGTCGAGCTCTACAAGTTGCTCGGCGGCGGCCAGCGCGACGCCGGCTGGAATCGCGAGCACGTCGCGAAAAACCAGCTCGCGATCCTGCCCGACGTCACGCACTACGACATCTTCACGTCGCCGCTGCTCGTGCCGATCGCCGAGCGCTTTCTGAGTTACTCGAGCCCGACGCGCAAGTAGCGAAACGCACCGATCGACGCGGTCGACGCCTCGCCGTTCGTGTCGTCGGCGACGACGTACGAGATGCCGGGCACCTGCAGCGCTGCCGTGCTGTCTTGCGTCGTGATCGTGCATCCAGTCGGCTCGACCGAGCCGGCGAGCCAGAGCTTGCCGCACGACGTCGTCGGCGATGCGCCGGTCGCGACGAGCGACATCGCCAAGCCGGCGCCGGCCGTCGCGATGACCAGATCACGCGGGCTTGATCGCGCGGATCACGGCATCGG
>DASXEF010000294.1:0-6807 GCA_036490255.1 Kofleriaceae bacterium | reverse complement strand
AGTAGACCTGCTGCTGGACCTGCTTGGTGTGGGTCATCAGATCCGCGGCTTCGGACCGCGAGACCAAGTTGCGATAGGACAGAACGCCGATCAGCACGATCGCGACAAACGCCGCGATGAACGCGACGAGCGCTTTCGGTGGCAGGAGCTGTTGGCTTCGACGTTCGGACGGCACGTGAGTCGGGTCGCACGGGTGCACGTGATGTGCCCTACCAACTCGGGCACATCTGCCGAGTTACCGAAAATCCGTGCGTCACCGACGCACGGTGTGCGCGGGCGCGCGGTCACTTTTCACGCGCGGGATGATCGCGATATCTTGAGCGTTCGCCACCCATGCGCTCGCCCGCGTTCGGATCGTAGCGAGCCCCGCGAGCCCTAGCGCCGCAGGGTCTGGATCTTCGCGACGATCGGCTTGAGCGCATCACGCGCGGTCGCGCGGAGCAGATCGGATTCGCCGATGATGCCGGCGAGCGCCGGACCGAACGTGTAATACGCCTCGACGCCGAGCTCGCCGACGACGTTGGTCTGCAGCCAGGTGTCGCGGAAGTGGCGCAGCAACTCGACGTCGTTCGCCATCAACGAGCCGTACGCCGCGGTCGCGACGAAGCACGCGTCGACCGTGCCCGACGTGCGATCGCTCGTCGTGACGTGAATGACGGCGAGCGGCCCGTCGTCGTCGCAGCCGTTGTACGCGCGCACGCCGACCCAGTAATCGGTGAGCGGTAACAGGCCGCCGAGATCGATCGACTGCTGCGAGCCCGGCATCACCGGCGTGACCTTCGTCGTGATCTCGGTGCCCGACGCGAAGTTGTCGTCGTCCATCGGGGTGTTCGCGAGCACGCGGACGTCGTAGCCGGCAACGGTCTCGTTCGTCGTGCCGATCGACGGCGCCGCGAACGTGATCGTGACGCTCGAGCCGGTCACCTCGGTCGCGGCGAGCTGATCGGGCGCGTTCGGCACGGCGGTCGGATCGTCGGGCGACGCGCTGACGCGCAGGCGATACATGTCGCTGCCGTCGGCGACGAGCTCCAAGCGCTGCGCGCCCGATGCCGGCGCGTTGGTCGTGATCGTGGAATCGGGTGGCCGAAGATTTCCGTCGGCGCCGGTCGGATCGCCGTAGCCGGCGTACGTCGTGGTCTCGCCGATCGTCGGCATCGCCGACGAGATCGAGATCGGCACCGAGTAGACGACCGACGGTTGGCCGCGCGTCGGCACGCCGTACGCCGACCATGCGAGGCCGGCCGGCGATGGCTGCGACGTCTGGTTATAGGTGTCGTTGAAGTCGGACTCCGCCGAGGTCTCGACCCACACCACGTAGTCGCCGTCCGGCAGATCGGTCGGTACGGCCCACGGGATCGACGTGTCCATGCCGCCGATCGGTGTCGGCTGCGAGACCGCGTCGAACGGGTTCATCGCCTTGTACATCGCGACCGACGGCGAGTCGGGTCCGGTCGACGTGACGTCGGAGCGCGGCGGATAGCCGGTGTTGTATTGCGGGTCTTGCGAGAACCGGCCCTTGTCGGTGAACGACTGGCTCGGGCAGGTCATCACGTCGAACTGCGTCGGCAAGAGCGGGTGGCAGAAGTGCGCTTCGTTCGAGCTCTGATCGGACGAGTGGCTCAGATCGTTCTCGCCGCACGCCGCGTATTGCGGATCGCTCGGCGCGAGCGTCGAGCAGAACCCCGGATCCTCGCTCGAATCGTTTTGATAGAGCACCGCCGGAAAGCTCTGACCGTTGCGATGTGCCCAGACCGGAAACGTGTCGACGCGGCGGCCGTACGGCCACATCGGGCCGCTGTTGAAATCGAAGCGACCGGGGCGATTGCCGAGGCCGTACGTGCCGGTCTGCTGGGTGACGAACAGCGTGTCGATGAAGTTGCCCTGAGCATCTTCGAGCCACACGACGATCTGTAGATCCGGGCTCGGCGTCAGCTCGGCGGCGATGCAGCGCTTGCTGTCGGCGTTGGCGGTGGCGGTGGTCGCGGCGAGCAGCATCGCGACGGTCGCGGGACAACGCATGAGGCGGACTATGCCATGTGCGCGTGCTCCTAGTTACGCCGATCGCGCGACGCTGCGTTTCGCCTTTGCGTGACGAACCCGACACGCGATACTGCTCGTTCCGCATGCGTACGTTCGGTCGGCTCGCGCTCGCGGGCGTGGTGAGCCTGGGATTCGCGCAACCCGCCGGCGCCGACGCGTCGCGCTGCATCGACGTGCACTTCACGCCGTCGGATAACTTGCAGATCGTCGTCTGGCTCGAAGACGCGCAGGGCAACTTCATCGACACGCTGTTCATCACCCAGCAGACCGGCAGCTTCGGGCTCGGCAATCGGCCGGGGCGCTTCGACTTCAACAGCGGCCCGATGTGGCCGTACGGCCGCCGCATCAACACGTTTCCGATCTGGTCGCATCGCAACGGGCAGAGCTTTCCGTCGGTGTTGTTCCAGAACGACACGAGCCAGGATCCCAACTACTGCTTGACGCTCGCGCCGAGCGATCCGGCGTACAGCGCGTGCGGCGAGAACCAGCTCAGCCACAACTACGACAACAGCTCGCACGAGTACCACTACTGCCGGCCGCTCGCGACGACCGATGCGGGCTGGGACACGATGACGTGCGCGACGGCCACGCCGTTCACCGACAAGGGCATGTTCTCGACCGATCCGACGATGAACACCGGCTATCCGCCGCGCGTCGACGTGATCCCGAGTATGCCCGATTCGCCATCCGTGGCGATGTACAAGGCGATGAACCCGTACGACGCGGTCTCGCAGCCGACGCCGATCGGCGGCACGCTGACGAACACGCCGTATCCGGTGCCGGCGAACCTCGCCGATGGCAACTACGTCATGTTCGTCGAGGTCGCGAAAGAGCAAGACTTCAACGACACGTACACGACCGACGCGTATCCGTCGCCGCCGCAGATCGCGTACGCCAACTACGGCGTCGCGTATCGCGGCCAACCGTCGGTCGTCTATCAGGTGCCGTTCTCGATCGGCTCGGCGTCGACGGTCGCCGAAACCTCGATGTACGCGGGCTACGGCGATCCGAACGGCGCCGACGGCACGATGCGCACGCCGGATCAGACGATCACCACCGACAAGACCGCATCGGGCGCGTCGCGGCTCGAGCTCGTCGCCGACGGCAGCGACATGTATCGCGTGCGCGTCGAGGTCGGCGAGGACTCCGCCGCCGAGCTGCCGAGCCAGCCCGCGAGCTTCGCGGCGAGCGACGTGACCAGCTCGGCAATGACGATGTCGTTCGTCGCGCCCGGCATCGGCTCGCCCGCCGCGAAAGTCGCCGGCTACGAGATCCGCGTGCGTGCGAACGACGCGCTGACCGCCGACAACTTCGAAGACTCGCAGATGGTGACGACGACTGTGTCGCCCGGCGCACCCGGTGCGGCGCAGTCGTTCGATCTGACCGGCCTGTTGCCGCTCACCGATTATTGGATCGGCATTCGCGCCTACGACGGCTGCCACAACAACGGCGAGCTCGCGATCGTTCACGTCACCACGGCGGATCGCACGTCGGGCGAGGTCGACGCGTGCTTCGTCGCGACCGCGGCCTACGGCTCGCTGCTCGCGAACGACGTCGAGCTGTTGCGCCACTTCCGCGACTCGATGCTCGAGACCAACATCCTCGGCGAGCTCGGCGTCGAGGCGTACTACACGTTCGGCCCGGCGCTCGCCGGCGTGATCGGCGAATCGGATCTGCTGCGTGCGACGGCGCGCGACGTGCTGCGCCCGATCGTGCGCGCCGTCCGACACCTCGCGTTCTAGGAGCCGGCGACCGCGACGGTGCCACTCAGCGTGACGGTCTCGGCAGTCGCGCTGCCGGAGCCGCACGTGACATCGACCGACACGGTGACGTTCAGCGTCAGCGCGTAGCCGGCGCTGCCTTCGCCGCACAATCCGGCCGCGCTGATCGTGCCGCTGACGGCCGCCGAGCCGTCGAGCGCGAACGTACAGCCGGCGCTGGCGCTGCCGGTGAGATCGACGATCTGCACGTCGCTGCCGGCGCTGCTGATGTTCGCGAGGCCCATCGTCTCGGTCGCGAGCAAGTCGGGACGCGGGATGCACAGCGTGACGAGCCCGGCGCCGCCGCCGACATCCGTGCCGTCGATCGTCAGTGCGACGATGCCGTCGGGCGTGTTCGGCGCGACGCAGTCGTGATTCTCGTTGCTCGTGAGCGCGGTGTACATCGTCGCGATGCCGCTGCCGCTCGCGTCGAGATCGCCGGCGTTCGAGCCCGCACCGCACGTCTCGCTCGAGTTGTTCGGGCAGCCGAGCAGGGCGCAGCTAATAATTAAAAGGATAGGTGAGCGCAAACTGGGCCTCGGCGGCGTTCCCGAACCGATTGTTCTGGACGATGTACGTGAGTATGCCTTCGAACCGCGCGGCCGCCCAATTGCCGGAGAGATCGAACGCGGCGCCGTAGACGCCGAGCTTGGCTTCCATCGTCTCGCCGTCGAATGCCGACATTTTCGGATCGTCGGTGATGTAGTGCACGGCCGTGGTGTCGATCACGCCGTAGCGCGGCTCGTAGAAGTACGACCCGGTCTGCCGGTAGTAGCGAAACCGCACCGTCGCGTCGGCGTAGTCGCCGACCTCTTGCACGATCCGCAGCTCCGGCGTCTGCGCGCGAATGTGCCAGTCGTCGCGGTAGTAGCGATATGCCGGGATGATCGTCGTGCGCGATGTCGGCACGAAGATGCGCGCGCTCGCCGCGATCGCCTGGCGCAGTCGCTCGTCGGGATGCGACTCCGGCAACAGGCCGCTCTCGGTCACGACCGTGCGATACGCGTTCGATTGAAAGCCGGTGACGCGCTCGAGATCGTACGTCAGCGCGGCGACCGCGTTGCGGCTCAAGATCTGGCTCGCCGTCGCATTGAGCACGAGCGTGTCGACGGGACAGTTCGAGGCCGTCACCGTCGGCTTCGCGCTATCGCAGACGAGCGGCGGGCCGCCCATCGGGCCCTGCGCGCCGGCGTTGTCGGCGTGATCGTCGGAGTAGCCGAGGCCGAGGCCGATCGTCGCGTTCTTCTGCGCGACGTCGGCTTCGGCGCGCACGCCGCCGTAGAGCGACGTGTAATCGCTCTCGGTCGAATACTTTGCGTCGCCGCCGACGCGGATCTTGTCGACCCACGAGCCGCGCGGACCGTCGAACTCGTGGGTGTAACCGAGGCCGGCTTCGTAGCGCCGCTCGGTGAACCCGACGCCGTTCGCGGCGCCCGAGCCGGCCGACGCCGACGTGATCGCGTCGACGAGAAAATGCGCGGTCACGAGGCCGCGCTCGCCGGCGTCGAACATGCCGTCGAGCATCGGCTGGATCACGCGGGTCGAGCGCTCCTTGTAATAGACGTCGCGCTCGGTCAGCGAGCCATCGGCGTGTGCGCTACGAGCGAGCGCCAGCAACACCCCGGCGAACGCGCCTGCGACTAGTTGCAGCCGCATCCGCCACCGGGCTGGCCAGTGCCGCCGTCGGCGCCTTCGCGGGCGCCGCGCGCGTGGGCGTCGAATCGCGCTTCGCCGGGATCGGTATCGTTGGTCATCGACCGTTTCGCGAGGTTTTCTCGCTGGTGGGCGCGGACCACGACGCACGCGGGAGTCGCGAGTGCCGTGACTAAGAGAATCAACAACAATCGAGCCCTACGCACGGCGGCGGGAACGATACACCGGGGATTCCGGTGCGGGCCGTTCCGGTGTACACGATCGCGCATGTTCAAGACGCTTGCAGGCTTGTTGGTATTCGCGGTCGGTTGTGGCGGCGGAAGCGCCGAAGGACCCGCGACGAACACCGGCGGTACGGCGGATGCGGCAAAGACCGGCGGCGCCACCGACGCGTCGTTCGAGGTCGGGCCGATCCCGATCACGGGCTTGTTGTTCGAGCCCGAAGCGCTCGGTCGCCCGGGCATGCCGATGGTCGCGTCGAAGCGACCGACGACGATCGACAAGCAGCGCAAGGCTGTCGCCGACGCGAAAGATCCCGTCGTCAAGCAGGCGCAGGCCGCCGTGCTCGCGACGATGATCTACGACAAGGCGAAGAACCTCAAAGGCGACGACCAGGCGACGATGCTCAAGGATGCGCGCCAGGCGCTCCTCGACTCCGAGACCGTGCTCAAGCCGACCGACAAGCCCGACGAGATCACGTTGCGCATGATCGGCACGTACGACGTGTGGCTCGGCGACGACTACCCGTCGGCCGAGAAGAACTGGGGCGAGCTCGTCACCGATGCGCCGAAGGACAAAGAGATCCTGACGTTCAAGATCTGGTGGGCGTACTCGCTGCTCAAGGAGTTCAAGAACGCCGAGGCGCTCGACGCGATCAAAGATCTGCAGCTCGATCCCAAGAACCCCGAGCTCGACTACGTGATCGCGTGGGCGAAGTGGCGCACCGGCGACAACGCCTCCGCGTGGCAAGGCCTCGTGATGGCCGAGAAGAACTGGTCCGGCTCGAAAGAGCTGATCGATCGCGACCTGATGGTGTTCGCCGGCCGCACCGGCGTGTCGTTCGCCGACGCGACCGCCGTGCTCGTCGACGGCCGCACGAAGGCCGATCAATACGCGAACCTCGCGAAGCTCGGTCTCGAGGGCTATCAGTTCGCCGGCCGCTGGGCCGACGGCGTCGCCGCGATCGAGAAGGCGTTCGCGACGGCCGGCTCGTTGGTCCCGGTCAACGACATCCCGGTGCTGCGCTACAGCGAAGCCGACTACACCGTGCGCCTCGACGATCCCGTCACGGCCGCCGCGTACGGCAAGCAAGCGATCGAAGCGCTGCCGCCGTGCGGTCAGAAGTGCAGCGACA